>JAPLAE010000063.1:4830-37867 GCA_026393455.1 Actinomycetota bacterium | reverse complement strand
CGAGGGCGGGCGACAGGGTGAACCGGTCCGTCCACGGGCCAGGGCCCACCGCCAAATCCGGTGCGTTGATAGTCAAGGAAGGTCTGACGAAGACCGGCTTCATCGTTCATGACGAAGGGACCCTGTTGAGCGACGGGTTCGCCAATGGGACTTCCTTGAAGGACGAGACAATCGGCACCGCCGGCGGAGAAAAGCGTAATGGCGGTATCGCTGCGCAGAACTGAGCCCGTGTCGCGAGCGAGTTCGGTTTCGCCGATCTGCACGCCTTGGCCGTCGAACACATACAGCGTCCGAATCGTTTTGGATGAGAGAGCCGCCGGTAGCTCAAGGGAAGTTCCTGGTTCGAAGTGGAGATGCCAGACGGCGACATCGGAAGTTGATTTTGATGCCCAAGAATTGGGTGGAGGCGAGAGCGGCGACACGTTTTCGTAGTCTCCGGCAATAATGACAACTTCCGTTGAACGTCCCTTGGCATCGGTGTGTCGAACTTTAGGGATCTGGCCGGACCACAGCATCGTGAAATACGGATCGGCCATCTTGTCGGCAGCGGGAAGGTTGAGCCAGATCTGAAAAAGCTCAAGAGGGTTAGGCCCGTCTTGATCTCGCAACGGCATCATTTCTGAGTGGACGATCCCCGCTCCGGCCGTAAGCCATTGCACATCGCCTTCGCCAAAGCGTGCAGTGGCCCCAAGAGAATCCGAGTGATCGCAGAACCCCTCGCGAACATAGGTGATCGTTTCGAATCCGCGATGTGGGTGCTGAGGGAAACCAGGAACGACGTCGCCGTGGTACATGCGCCAACCGTCGATGCCCTCGAAATCCATCCCGATATTGCGTCCGTCGAGCGAAGCGTTTGGACCTAGTTGTTCATTCCCCGCTGGATACGAATCGTTGTGGTGCGCGCAGAAAAGGAATGGATCAATCGTGGGCCAGTGAAGCCCGAGTGGAACGGTCTGGAGAACGACGTCGTCGGTCATGACGAAAGCGTACGGGACCGCACGCGTGATCGGTCAGCGTTCGAAGCGTTCGAAGCGCTCTCGACGAGGGACAACCTTGCGTCCCTTGATGGTGGTCTTCTTCATCGCTTTGATGATGTCATCGGCCGACTTCTCGGGAACTTCAACGAGTGAGAACTTGTCGCCAATCTCGATCGATCCGATTTGCTTACCGGCCAATCCGGTTTCACCGGTGATTGCTCCGACGAGGTCACCGGGACGAATCTGAGAGGATCGACCAATGGGGAAGTAGAGGCGTGTGGAGTCGACACCGATCGAGCGGTCTTTCCCCTTCTTTCCCTTCTTTTCGTATTCTCCGCGTTCTCCGCGCTCTCCGCGCTCCCCACGTTCGGATCGACCAGAGCGACCATCACGGTCGGGACGGTCGTTCTTTCGGTCTTTCGAACGGCGGATCTCGACCTCGGGGATCTCGACTTCGTCTTCCTTACCGGTGGTGCTTTCATGCGTGAGCTTCACCGCAGCGAGAGCAACATCAAAAAGATCGAACTCATCGGTGAGTGATTCGACAATCGATCGATAACGATCGAGATCATCGTCAAGCAATGTTTCGCGCAACGTTCCGAGAGTGAGCTCCATACGCCGATTGCGAAGATCAGAGATCGTCGGTACCTTCTCAATCGCGATCTTGTCGCCGGTGACGCGTTGAATGTTTTCGAGCAATCGATGTTCACGCGGCTCGGCGAGAGTTATAGCGACACCTTCGCGTCCGGCTCGTCCAACCCGGCCGATTCGATGCACATAGGACTCGGGAGCTGAAGGCACGTCGTAATTGACGACATGGGTGAGATGGTCGATGTCGAGGCCACGAGCGGCGACATCAGTGGCGATGAGTAGGTCAGCATTACCACTTCGAACGCGAGCCATAACTCGGTCGCGTCCTTCTTGGTTCATGCCTCCGTGGAGGGCTTCGGCCCGGTAACCGCGACCATTGAGCGTTTCGGTGAGTTGATCGACCTCGTGGCGAGTTCGGCAGAACACGATCGCTGCGGTGGGGGACTCGACGTCGAGAATGCGCCCAAGGGCGGCGGACTTATGTGAGCGGGGCACGATGAACGCGAGTTGACGCACCTTCGGGGCATCACCTTTTGCGACAACAGGTGCCTCGATACGAATCGTCGTGGGATTTGTCAGATGACGACGAGCAAGCGATTCAATGCGCTTGGGCATGGTCGCCGAGAAAAGAACTGTTTGGCGAGTCTCTGGAAGCGCTCCGAGGATGGCGTCGAGATCTTCGGCGAAACCCATGTCGAGCATTTCGTCGGCTTCATCAAGAACGACCATCTCGATGTCCTTGAGAGGGATCGTTCCGCGTTTGATGTGGTCGACGGCTCGTCCGGGAGTCGCGACGACAACATCGACACCGCGGCCGAGGGCTTGAAGCTGTCGGCCGATTGGTTGTCCGCCGTAGATCGGGAGGACTCGAGCACCAAGGGCTCGGCCGTATTTGTGCACGGCTTCGGAGACCTGCATCGCGAGTTCGCGGGTGGGTACAAGGATGAGACCGGTGGGATTCTTCGAACGATTGTCCGGATCGAGGTTCTGAAGCATCGGCAGCGCAAACGCTGCGGTTTTTCCGGTACCTGTGGCGGCCTGGCCCAAAAGGTCCTGCCCAGCGATGAGCGGGGGGATCGACTCGCGCTGGATGGGGGTGGGTTCTTCGTACCCAAGACTGGCGAGGGCTTCGACTAATTCAGGCCGAAGTGCCAGATCGGCGAAGGTTGTGTTGTCGGTCGGTTGATCCATGAGATGCGCTCCTCGACCGCTCTGGCCGGCCTCCACGCTCCCACGCCGGGACGAATAGAACGAATCGACGCACCTCGGGCAGGTTTGCGAGGCAGGTCCTGGTCACGATGGCGCTCCTGAGGCGGCTCTCACATGGAATGATCAAGAGATGGAACTGCGACCTTTTGCCACATTGACCCTTGCCGTTGCCTCCGATGGCCTCTACATGCTTGGTGCGACGCCTGCGGGTACCCGAATCGTCCAAGAGATAAGCGAGGCCCGTATTGAAGGTCCACGGCTGAATGCGAGCCTCGTGGGCTCGGCGGCTGCCGATTGGCTCGCCATCGATGCGCAGGGGGTTGGCACCTTCGATATCCGTATGACGCTCATGACCGATGATGGTGTGCCGGTCTACCTGGCTTACAAGGGCAGAGCCGATTGGTCTGCCGGAATGGGCAAGACCCCGGTCTATGTCGGCATGGAGTTTGAAGCCGGCGACGAGCGCTACCGCTGGCTCAATGCGCTGCACTTATTCGGACGCGGTCAGGTCGGCGAAGGCGGCAAGCTGGTGTACGAAATCTACGAACCAGTCTGAGCCGCTGGGCGACAAAGCAATTGTGCCCTGGTGCAGAGTGAGAGAGTCGTGGCCATGTTCAAGAACCGCATAACTGAACTATTGGGAATCGAGATCCCAATTGTGCAGGCGCCGATGGGTTATATCGCTAGAGCACAGTTGGCGTCGGCGGTGTCGAATGCTGGTGCGATGGGAATCATCGAGACGTCGTCTGGCGATCTCGGTGCCATCCGTGAAGAGATCGCAAAAATGGCCGATCTCACGGACCGGCCCTTTGGAGTGAATATCGCGCAGGCCTTTGTGCGCGACCCATCAATTGTCGATTTTGTCGTCGAGCAGGGCGTGCGTTTCGTCATCACATCAGCAGGCGATCCGCGCACCTACACGACACAGTTGAAAGACGCTGGACTTACGGTGTTCCATGTCATCCCCACTCTTCGGGCTGCGCAAAAGGCTGTAGACGCCGGGGTGGACGGACTCGTTGTCGAAGGGTCAGAAGGCGGCGGCTTTAAAAACCCCAGCGATGTGTCAACGATGGTGCTTTTGCCTTTAGTTGCTTCGAGAGTCGATGTTCCGATTATCGCCGCCGGTGGGTTTGTCGACGGTCGAACTATGGCCGCCGCGTTTGCACTAGGTGCTGAAGCAGTTCAGATGGGCACAAGGATGTTGGCGACCGTCGAATCACCGATCCATGAGAATTGGAAGCAAGCGATTGTTGCGGCTCGCGAAACAGACACGGTTCTACTCAACCGACATGCGGCACCTTCACTGCGAGTGCTCCGGACCGAACGAAGCAATGCACTTGAGTTCGATATCACCACTAATGCTATGGAGCACATGGCCCGCCACCAGGAGTTGTATTTCGGCGGTGATATGGATTCAGCGCTCGCTCTAAGCGGCGCGGTCGCAGGACGCATTAATTCCATCGAGCCCGTAGCGAAAGTTATCTCAGAGTGCGCGCGTGAATGTCTCGAAAGACTTTCCGAGCTTCGCGATCGCTACTTGTAGCGAATCAGTCGATTGGAAGGCGAGCCATAAGGTCGGCCTTCCGTTCTTCGAACTCGTCAAAGTCGATGACTTTGTCGTCGAGTTGTTTGTGGATCAGTTCGATCTGCGCAAGCAGTTCTGCGGCGGACAACTCGCCTTCAGTGTTGAGTTCGACGAGAACTTCTTCGCCGTCTTCGCCAATTCGAGTTTCGCCAGTCTGACGACGTTCTCGCTTCAGTGCCTGCTTTGCCTTCTTGTTTCGATCACGTTGAAGTTTTTCGAAGCTTGTTCTTTGGGCACCCATGTGGGGCCTCCTTTGTCGACGTAGTGCCGCCGATCTGGTTGTTTCATTCTGGAGCGTCTCGCCGAATCTGAGCGGTCAGCATCGATAAATTCCTGTGCGGGCTTCGCTGAGGCTTTCGAAGACGCTACCGGTTCATGGCGTAGAGACCGTGCATCCCGGTGGGGTTCTACGCCACATGCCATGAATCTTGGGGACTTTTGATGACTAAGGTGCCTGAATCCGCAGTGTTTCGAGGGGGAACTGTGTCCTTTGTAGTTATTGAAAAGCCCAATCCGAGTGTCACCGTCATTACGTTGAATCGCCCTGAACGTATGAATGCGATGGCATTTGATGTGATGTTGCCGTTGAAGGAAACGCTCGAGGATGTAGCTCACGACAACGACACCCGAGCCGTCATCATCACTGGTGCCGGAGAGGGATTCTGCTCCGGAGCCGATCAGAAAGTGTCGGGAACCATTCCTCACATTGAGGGACTGACGCCAACGGTTATTGCACAACGAGCCGGAAAATTACTCGACGACATTATCTTGGGAATTCAAGACATGCCTCAGCCTGTCATTGCCGCTATCAACGGTGCCGCTATTGGCGGAGGTCTCTGTCTTGCCGCCGCTTGCGATATCCGTGTTGCTTCACACGAGGCGTATTTCCGCGCTGCTGGAATCAACAACGGACTCACTGCTACCGAGCTCGGGCTCAGTTTTATTCTGCCGAGAATCATTGGAGCAGGTCGTTCGAGTGAATTGATGCTGACCGGTCGCGACATGGGGGTAGAGGAAGCCGAGCGAGCAGGCCTTGTTTCGCGAGTCGTTGCCCGAGCGGAGCTTCTCAACACGGCGATCGAGATCGCTGACCAGATTGCGGGTCTCAGCCGAGTAGGAATTGAACTCACAAAGAAGATGATTCTTGGCGGACTCGAATCGACAAGTTTCCGTTCCCATATGCGCAATGAAATGACTGCGCAGCTCTATGTGCGACTCACAACAAAGAACTGGGATGAATCTGTCGCTGCCCGCGCTGAAGGTCGGAAGCCAGTCTTCAAAGACTGAGTCTTAAGCGCCTTTGAGTAACTCTCGAAGCAAGGCCGGCATGCGGGAGGCACGCCCTTCGGGGTCGACGACCCCGTGGACAGTTGTGCCCAGTGCGCTGATTTGGTCCTCGACGCGAAGCATGTAGTCCATCTGAAAGGTCGCACCTTTCAGATTCGACACGCGTGTGTGAACAGTAACGAGATCGTCGAACCGCGCTGATACTCGATAGTTCATAAACAGTTCTAAGACGGCGAGGTCTACTCCCTGAGCTCGTATCTCTGGATACGGAGTTCCAAGAGAGCGTAGAAACTCGACGCGAGCGACTTCGAGCCACGCAACATACGACGAGTGATGAGCGACGCCCATGGCATCGGTTTCGGCGAAACGAACGCGAAGGTCGTGGGAAAATGAGTACGAACTCGCGTCGGTTGGAATGTCGAGTGAGACTCTCAAGAAGACCGCTTAGTTACGAGGAACATCGATCCAGGGAAGTTCTTTGTCGACACGAGGTTCTCCGGGCAGTCCGAGTACTCGCTCGCCAAGAATGTTCCTCTGGATTTCTGAAGTTCCGCCTTCGATGGAGTTGGCGCGAGAACGTAGGAACATTTTGCGAGATGTTCCTGGGGGACCAGTGAGTCCGATGTTGTCTGATCTGACCATCGTGTAGTCGTAACCGACGAGAGCCTTGGCTCCAAGCAATTCAACACAGAACTCGTAGATGTCCTTGTTGACTTCGGCGAACTGCAACTTCGCGATCGAGCCCTCGGGGCCGGGGTTTCCGATCCGGCGATTTTGTGAAGCTCGGATATTGGTGAGTCGCAAGACCTCAGCCGAAATCCACAGTTGCATGAGCCGATCTCGGGTTACCGCGGTGTGTGCTGATGGATCGTCGTTCCAAAGGCGAAGCGCTTCGGCGATCGCTCCCGAGCCGCGTTGGGGGACTCCGCCACCGCCCCCGCCGATGGTGGTTCGTTCGTTTGCGAGAGTGGTCATCGAAACTCGCCAGCCTTCACCGACATCTCCGATACGATCGGAGTCAGGAACGCGCACCTCAGTGAGATACACCTCGTTGAACTCTGCTTCACCTGTCATTTGCCGGAGCGGACGGACTTCAACTCCTGGAGCATGCATGTCAAGCGCAAAGTAAGTGAGTCCTTTGTGCTTTGGCGTGTTGGGGTCGGTACGAGCTACAAGCATTCCGCGCGTAGCGAGGTGGGCGAGCGTGTTCCAGACTTTCTGGCCGGTGATGACCCATTCGTCGCCGTCCCTGACGGCGCGGCATCCGAGTCCGGCGAGATCGGAACCAGCGCCGGGTTCCGAGAATAACTGACACCAAGAGTCCTCACCGGTGAAGATGCGGCGCAGAAGGGTGGCGCACTGCTCGTCAGTTCCGTGGGTGGCGATTGTCGGACCCGCCATGGTGATGCCAAAAAAGAATCGAGTCTCGATCGAAGCTGCTCCGGCTTCTTTGAGTCGCCGATCGATCTCTCTTTGGGCGGTGGGAGCGAGGCCCAATCCACCTCGACCAACAGGAAAATGAATCCATGCCAGCCCGAGGTCGTACTGGCGGCCCCTGAAGGTGACGTTATCGACAGTTCTCGGGTCGAGTTCTTCCAGGAGCGAAGTGAGGCGGTCTTCGACGAGGGTGCTGGCATCAGTCGTGCTCATGGTCGAGAGGTTACGCAGAGCGGGCATCGTGCGCACCCGTATTGCCGGGCTTTAGTGGTTGGAATCGAGTAGATCACCAGCCGGTACTATCGCAATCCGATCGCCGGAAGCAGCCGGCCTAAGCGAGAATGAGAGGTGGCCCATGGCCGAAGTGAAGTTCGACGACATCGATGCGATTAACGCGCTTGCCAGCGATGAGTTTGGTGAGTGGGGTGAATCAATCGAGGTGACACAGCAAATGATTAACGACTTTGCTGAACTCACCGGCGATCGTCAGTGGATCCACATTGATGTTGAGCGTTCACTCAAGGAGAGTCCGTTTGGTGGACCAGTTGCTCACGGATTTCTCACACTCAGCCTTATGCCAAAGCTGGCGACGTTCCCGGTCAAGCTCACAGGCAATGGCAGCGCCGTGAATTATGGCGCCGAAGGACTTCGGTTCTTGTCTCCAGTGCCGGCCGGAGCCAAGGTGCACGCTCGTTCGCGTCTTGTGAAGGCAGAAGCAAAGCCCAAGGGCACACTGATCACGACCGAAGCAGAAATTGCTGCAGAAGGTTCCGATCGTCCAGCGCTTCTCTACAAGATGCAGGTGTTGTACACACCACCACGCTGAGACTGAGGCGTTCGTTGAACGCACTCATCAGGTTGTGATTGAGCCCTGTCGCGTGAAGCGGCGGGGCTCAATTCGTTGTAGCGCTCTTCGCATCGATGAGTTGTGGAGCTAACCAGTCGGCAACAGTCTGCAGTTGCTCTTTTCGGATGTGGACCCCGTCGGCCCGGATGGATTTGTCTTTCGCTCCACCGGTCGGCCCCAAGTACTTCTGGTAATCGATCACGGTGAAACGAGGAAGTCCTTTGACGAGGGGAAGAACGATTTCGTTCATACGATCGACGCGATCGGGGCTATTGAATTGGCTCGTTCGGTCGAGGTGGGGTGACACGAGCCAAACAACGGATGTGTCATGAGCCGAGAGGACCTTGAGCGCCTCGCTGTATTCAGACTTCAAATACGCGTCGTAGGACGCGTCGCCCGGTCGTAGCCATTTGTCACCGAGCTGTGGAACTTTCCTGTCGATTGAATCCCATGCGCTGGCGTAGCTGAGTACGACATCGGGCCGATAAAGATCAATGGCGGACACCCACGAAACCACATCGGGATCAGGCACAAGTCGAGGATCGACGGGATCCGCCCACGTTGCGCAGACAGCGCCCATAGATCCTGGGCCTTCTTCATAAAGTTTTTCGCCACCGCGAGTGGTACCGCAGCCGAGGTGGGCTTCATTGAAGACCATGATCTGACCGGGATGATCGGCGCACCAATCAGAGAGAGCAAGGCCCATCTGGTACATCACGGAATCGCCTACGACGAGCACGCGCGTCGGATTGCTGCCTACGGGTGCCACGCACTCTTTGCCTTCGCCAAGAGCAATGGGAGTCGCTCCTTGTTGTTGAACCGCGAGTGGGTTGTTGGCCGCGGAAGCCTTCGGAGCGCGAACGGTATTGGCGTAGAGCAAGAGAGCGAGAGCGAGGATGACCGCACCGCCCATGCCGGCAGCGAATTTCCATCCGGGCCAGCGCCCCTTGAGGAACGGCCTTTCGATGTACCTGTAGCTCAGCCAAGCCAGAAGGAATGTGAGTCCGAAACCAAGCGCCATGTCCTTGAAAGAGTTGAGGCCCGGCTTGTCAGGTGACTTATCGCTGTCGACAACGATGTAAACGAGCCAGTGATACAGGTAGAGCCCGAAGCCGAGACGGCCTGCCCACATCAAGAAACGATTTTTATAGAACCAGTGCGTCCAGCCGGTTTTGGTGGTGACAGACCTCGTCATGAAGACGGCAAGGAGGGCGACGAGAAAGAAGCCGCCGTACTCAAACATCCACGACGATTTCTCGCTCTCGGTGAAGAGAAAAATGACAAAGACGATTGAGGAAATCAATCCTAGGAATTGTGTGAGCCAGTGACCCCAACGGGTGCGTGGTGGGCCCCAGCGAGAAAACACTGATGCCATAGCGATACCGAGCAATAGCGCAAAGGCTCGAGTGTCAGTTCCGTAATAGGCACGAGCGAGGGTTGCGGGGTTGTTCGGATCGAACACAATCGACATCCAAATAGCTGATGCTATTGCGCCGCCTACCGAGAGGATCGTGAGCCATCGTCGTCCGATCCAGCGCATGCAGAGAATCAGAAAAAATGGAGCAAAGAGGTAGAACTGCTCTTCGACTGCAAAAGACCAGACGTGTCGGAACGGCTGCGGATTCGAATATTGGCTGGCGTCGAAATAGTTGTTGTGAGAGAAAATTTCTTTCCAGTTGGCAACCCAGGCCATGCCTGCGGTTGTGCCCGATGTCCATTTTGCAATTTGTGCGGGATCAATGATGAACGCTGTCGCAAACGCAACAACGACGAAACACACCATCAGGGCTGGCATGAGCCGACGCGCTCGGCGCGATGCGTAGGCCCCGACTTTGAAATTTCCGGTTCGATCCCACTCATTGAGAGCGAGCGAAACGATGAGAAAACTCGACATCACAAAAAAGAAGTCGAGAGAGAACATTCCTCCCGGGATGAAATACGGAGCGAAGTGATACATCATCGGGCCGAGAATGACGAAAAGACCCCGCATTCCGTCGAGTGCGGGCATGTGGTCAAGTTTTTGGACGGCTGTGACCGCAGGTCCGTCGATGGGACCGTCGTCGACGATTGCGGCTGCGATTGCCGCAGCAATGGGGTCAGCGCCAGCGTCGTCGGCGTGGTTCCCCTGGTCGTCCCTCGTGACCGTCATACGTTCTCTATTGCCCCTCTGGCTCGCGCTTGTTGAGCCTTCTTAGATTCTGACACAGGGCCTCGGATGCTCCTCGTCGCCTTCATGGAGAGCGCGCTTCCGTGGCTCCTCAATTGGTCGGCAGGCCGAGGCGGGATCGTGCAGAAGTAGGAAGCGAGTCGAGAAGCCATCTTGCGGCGACCTGCGACCCTTCAATGGAAAAGTGGACGCCATCTGGACGCCATGCGATGCCGTCGCGCGTTTGTGTAAACCCGTTGTCGCAAGTGATCGATTGCAGGTCGACGATTGACGCCGGCGCAGACTGATTTGACGTGTTGAACGTCTCAACCGATTCTCGCTGGAGTTGAGCGATGCGTTCGACGCGCTCAATGTCATACTGAGGACCGGACTTTTCGCCTGCCAACGGCTCAAAGCATGGTGTGGTGAGCACGATGATTTCAGCGCCTGTCGCCGAAAGTGTCTCTAGTGAGTCGTTCATGGCCTGCCGATAGTGCTGGTCGAACTCAGGATCACCCGGAGCGACTGCACCGTTGCCCCAATCGCGTGCATAGAGATCCCAAGCGCCCATCAGCATGACAACGACATCGGGGTGGTGATGGGCGATAAGTTTCGACCAATAGTCATTGTGGTCGGGGCACGTTGAACCCGTCGGTTCCCATTTGCCAGTGAACGTCATGACTTTCGGCGAAGTGAGCAGTGCACATCCAAGCTCAGCTCCTCCAACTACCGACACCTTCCGATCGGTGACAATTCGGATGCCGTTGTCGAGAGTGATTGCAACTGAGTCGCCAACGATCATGAGCGTAGGAAGCGTTGAGTCGCCCTTCAGTTGAAGATTCCTCTCTCGCTGCGCGGCCTGATCACCACCAAAGTTTGTAGCAATCGTTGAGCCGATTGACGGTGCTGCGATGAACGCTGATGCAACCAGAATTGAACCGATTACGACCCATGCGATACCAAATCTTGCGACTCCGAGAGTCGAACGTCGGAACCATCTCTCTATCAGTTCCATTGACAACCATGCAGCTGCAAATGTGAGTGCGAGACGAACTGCGATTCCGGCAACGGTTCCAACGCCAGTGTCGGGGAGTCTGAGCCGAGTGTCGGTGGCAAACCCTCGAATCGGCCAGTGCCACAGATAGAGCGCGTAGGAAAGGAAACCAATCTTGCGAAGAATCGGATGCGACATCGCTTTGGAGACGACGTTGTTGCCAGAAGCGAGAATGATCAAGCCGAGTGCGAGCACCGCAAAGAGAACAAATCCGCCCCGGTACATCCATCGGGCGTCGTCATGGATGAAAAGGAAAGATGCAGAGAGGGCCCCGAGGCCGAGAACGCTGGCCGAGAAAGCCTTTCTCCCGGATGGGCGCAAATGCCAAGCGAAGATTGCTCCTAATGCGCCGATAAGCATTGTGAATGCTCGGGTGTCAGTGCCGTAGTAACTGCGTGATGGGTCGCCGCTTCCAAGAAAGAAGGCCATCAGACTGATACTCGCAACTGTCGCTACTGATGTTACGGCGATGAGAAGTCGTCTGCTTCGGCGGAGACATGCGATGACCACGAGTGGCCAGACAATGTAGAACTGTTCTTCTATTGCGAGACTCCAAAGGTGTTGGAGTGGCGAGAGAGATGTGAACTGATCGAAGTAGCTCTGGTGTTGAGCAATCTGATTCCAGTTAGAGTCGTACAGCACTGCCGAGAGGACGCCTCCTGGTAGATCGCGACGCTGGGAAACGTCACCAAGAATTGTCGTTGCGACTACGACGGCCAAAAGAAGAGCAGCGAGAGCCGGCAGGAGTCGCCGGGCGCGGCGATTCCAGAAAGACCGGAGCGAGAGTGTCCCCGAGGTGCGACGTTCGTCGAGAAGCAATCCGGTGATGAGGAACCCGGAGAGGACGAAAAAGAGGTCGACACCCAAAAAGCCACCAGGCATCTCGACGTTGGGCTCGTGGTAGGCCATCACTCCGAGAACGGCCAGCGCTCGAAGTCCGTCTAGTCCTGGCCGCCACCGCTGCGAAGACGATTGGGACGTGGTGTCAGGCGCGATATCGGTCTGCGGCTGCGCCATCGATCTCCAATCGGGTCGAGCTGAGGTCTCATCTTGCCATGAGTGCTGAGCCGACTCGGGGCGGGCTCAGGCGTTCAAGGTCTGATGCCTACACTTGGCAACCATGGATCGGTCAGTCAGTTTCACCCTCGATTTCGAGGATCTACGCACCGATCCAAGTGTTCAGGAAGAACGGGTCGGGCTCGTAACGGAGCGGATCCTTGATCGGCTCCGTGAATTGGAAATACGCGGAACATTCTTCTGTGTCGGAGAGTTGGCGTCTCGGTATCCGGATCTCATTCGTCGAGTAGTTGCCGATGGCCATGAGTTGGGTGTGCACGGACTCCACCACATTCCTAACGACTTGCTCGGGCCTGATCGATTCCGATCGGACAACCGGGAAGCGAAACGCCTCCTCTCAGAACTTGCGGGTAAAGACGTAACGATTTACCGGGCTCCTCAGTATTCGCTGATCCCAACTACTCCGTGGGTTCCCGAGATTTTGACTGAGCTTGGTTTTCTTGTGTCATCGAGTGTGCTCCCGGCCCGCAGTCCGCTTTATGGATGGCCAGGCGCACCGGCAACGCCGTTTCTCTGGCCATCAGGTTTGATCGAGCTGCCAAGTCCAGTGATGAAGTTCGGTCCGCTCACGATTCCGTTTCTTGGGGGCACCTACCTTCGCCTGCTGCCGGCAGCGGTACGCCGTCGTGGCGTTCGCAAGGCCCATTCCGACACCGTGTTGTGGAGCTATTGCCACCCGTGGGAGTTCGACCCCGACGAGAAGTTCTACGTGTACGAACACGGTGGTTGGTTGGTTAGTCGCGTCGGTTGGCTCAATCGCAAACACATGTTGAAACGCGTCGAAGCGGCCTTGCGTCAAGGAGTGGGGAGGCCGCTCGGTGAACGAGCAGCCTCTCTCGCTGATCTTCCGACATTCGATCCGGCACAGATTGAAGTTGAGTCTGAATCTGGTTCTACATGACACGGCGGATCTCGCGTTTTTGGATCGGAATCATTCTGATCGTGGCAGTTGGATTTGGGATCCGAATAGCCGATATGGCCCTTTGGTCTCCGCAAACCACTCTCGAATTGGGGGGCGACGCTGTCTATTACCACGAGGCTGCGAATCTGCTTGCAGATGGCAAAGGATTCATAGATCCCTATCGCTATCTCTTCGGTGCGAAGGAACAGGTAACTCTCGCTGACGGTCGAGTTGTCGAGGTAGTCACACCAATTGGACACGTGGAACCGACAGCGGGACATCCTCCGGTGTACGTGACGTACCTCGGAGCCGCTTCGTTCCTCGGATTTCGATCACTGACCGCTCACCAAATCGCATCTATTTTGCTTGGTTGTGCATCGATCATCTTGGCCGGAGACTTAGGGCGGTCATGGAGGAATAAACGCACGGGTCTCATCGCCGCGTTTCTAACTGCGGTGTACGCCAACATCTGGATCAATGACACGCTTGTGATGTCAGAAACTGCCGCAATCTTCTTCACGTTCGTCGCAACGATTTTTGGATTGAGATTCGTTAGGAATCCAAGTCGCGGAAATGCGGCAATCTTTGCTGTTGCCGGAGCACTTGCGGCACTCTCACGCGCAGAGCTTTTGTTGTTTCTTCCCATCGTGGCAGCGGTCGTCCTATGGAAAGCACCGCTTCCATGGAAAGAGAAATTGCTCCGCTATGCAATTGCCGGGGTGGTGTGTTGCGCCGTCCTTGCTCCCTGGGTGATTCGAAACAATATGGTGATGAACGAGCCTCTCACCCTGTCTGATAGCACCGGCACGGTGATGGTTCAGGCGAATTGCGACGAGACCTACTACGGGTCACACATCGGCTATTGGAGTCTGCAATGTGGCGAACCTCAGCCGCATGGACCGAATGGCGAATTGCTCGATGAATCGCAGCGGGACGTCGTGGTGCGCTCGAGAGCCAGTGACTACATAGCCAACCACAAGGCCCGCCTTCTGACGGTTGTGGTTCCGGCGCGGGTTGGCCGTGTGTGGGGAATTTATGAGCCGCTTGAACAGATACGACTCGATCAGATACTCGATGGTCGTCCGTCGATTCCAGCAAAGTTGGGTTTTATCGAATATGTCCTTCTTGTGCCGGCGGCAATCGCCGGCTTTGTGATCCAAAGGCGTCGACGTCAACCGGTTCTGGTCATCGGCCTTTGGGTCATACTTGCGACGCTTACGGCAGCGACTGCATTCGGCAACACCAGGTATCGAGTTGCGGCTGAAGTGTCGATTGTTCTCTTCGCCGCGGTTGGGTTCGACGCACTCTGGACAGTGATCGTACGGCGACGTCAACAGGCGAAAGACCTGAAGATCGATGACGTTGAAACGGTTCCTGCGGATGACTGACGAAGCTGAACTGCAAAGAACAGCGGCGCTCTTAAATCAAGTTTTTGAACATTCCGATCCGCTTACCGTTTCCTCCCTTCGTTGGTACTACGACCAGAACCCTGCGGGACCCGCAGCTGTGGGGCGAGTCGAAGAGGGCGAGAAGCGCATAGGCAATTACGCGCTGATCCCGAATCGCTACAGATCGATTTCGGGTGAGGAGCGAGTGCTCGGCGTGGGCGTTGATTTAGCTGTCGACCCTGAAGCGCGTGGATCGGGTGCATTTCGGCGAACTGTCGAGGATTCGTACATGCGAGGAACGCAGCAAGGTTTCGACGGCATTCTTGGCGTTGCCAATGCGAATTCGGCTCCGAGAATGGTCGCAACGCTGGGCTGGCGAGCGCTTTCCCCGCTTCCCGTCCTGATGGTTCCAGCGGTTGGACGAGCAGCGGGCTTTCAATCGACCGTTATCGATGATTCGACCATCGGAAGCATTGATGGCCTCGTCAACGGCGAGTTTCCGCGTTCCTCGACATCTGGATTCGCACCAGTGTGGACGCCGGAACTCCTGAAATGGCGCCTTCAGCGCCCAGGGCACAAGTACAGCATTCATATTTCTGATGATCTTGTAGTTGTCTCCACGAGAACGCATGTATCGAATATTCCTTTTGGTGTGATTCTGGGTGTTTTGCTTCGAGGGTCGGTGGCGCCGATCCCAGTCGGTCGAATTGCCTCGGTCGTAGGACGCCATCACAGGGCCCCGATGGTCATCCACTGGGGACGTTCGCCCGCGCTGCGGATGCGAGGAATTCCCCTGCCTCAGAAAATGATGCCGTCTCCATTGTCGCTTGTTCTGCATCCATTCACGACAAATTTTGATCGAGACCAGTTCGAACTCGGCGAGTTTGGATTTTTGGATTTCGACGCGTACTGATTGCAGATTCAGTCGATACCGGCAAGACGGCGTGCGTAGGCAATCGCACGACTTGCATCGTAGGAACGAGCGATCATCATCTTCTCGGCCTCTAGAGAACCTTCGGCGTGGATGGCCAGTACAGCGTGGTAGCCACCGAACTCGCGAGTTGTCAGATCACTCACCATATTCATTGCTCGGATTCGTTCCTCACCGTCGACTCCAGCACGACCGCCGAGCAGTGATGAGAGCATCGGTCCGATTTCAGGGTTAGCGAAGTCAGCTCCACCTGGTGCAGTAACGAGGAGACCGCCAGCGAGGTCTTGAACCTCCTGCAGCGCGTGGTGATAGCCGTGGGCAAAGTGCGACTTCGCGATGTTCACGATGAGCGGATCTGGGACATAGACGCCCGCATCATCTGGAGTGCCCCGATGGGCACTTGACTCGACGAGTGCGCGAAGAGTCTCGGCGTAAGAAATGAGAGATGTGATTTTGTCGCGCACATGAGCGGCCCGACTGATGCCGTTCATGTCGGCCATGAGTGCTGCGCTGCCAACTAGGGCATCGACGAGTGGGAGTTTGTAGGCGATGGCGGTGAATCGGTGATAATCGACGAACGCCAGAGCCAGTAGGCCGGCAAATTCGTGCTGTCCATCGAGGAAGACACGGTCGTTCGGAACGAAGACGTCATCGAACAATGTTGTGGTTTCCATCATGAGTCGTTGTGAACTGATAGGGGAGTCAAACTCGTCACCAGCGTTCGAGCCATACGGGCTGGCCACGAGTTTGAGCCCTGGTGTGTTGACTGGGATTGCAAAACTCACAGCCCAGTCAGAATCGGAAGCGTTCATCGCTCGTGTCGGGAGAACAATGAGCTCGTTGGTGTTGGGTGTGCAACTGGTATGGACTTTTGCACCTCGCACGACAATCCCATCAGGTTTCCGCTCAACGATGCGGAGGTAGGAATCTGGGTTGGGTTGTGCCGATGGTCCGAGGCTTCGATCGCCTTTAACGTCGGTCTGGGCCACAGACATAGCGAGATCATTTGTTTTGCAGTGGTCGAAAAACTGAGTGATTCGCTCGGAACGCTCGGAATCACCCCGATGTGCATCAAGGGCTCGTCCGATGCGGCGCAATGCGAAAAGAGCATCGGTGCCGATCTCTTTGATAAGGGGTACGAGGGTATGGCAACGCGCCGTGGCCGTCTCGATGAGGCGAGCGCGGTCAGCGAGATCTTCCGTCGACCGTGGTTCGAGGAAGTAACGGCTGTAGGGATCCGCTTCCTCGACGACGGCGAGTGCTCGGACTGCGGGGTCTTCGGCAAGTTCAAAATCGACAGATGCGTGCCGGATCGCGCGTGCAATGACGGGGTGTTGAGTGACGTCGGGTACGAGTTGACCGCCGAAGTACACGGTTCGGTCGTCACGAAGTGATTCGACGTACTGTTCTGGACTTCGAAGAGCCAATGGTCCTCCTCGAACCGATGTTTCGCGCCTTTAGGCGCTCGGATGACGGTACCAGTCGTGGGTTTGCTATCGACGCACCCGGTGGCAGGCCAGTCCGCTGCTGAGGTCCTAAGTTGTGAGATCGTGACCAGCGAGCGACAGAATCGACCGACGGCGTCGATGTCGACGAAAGCATTTGTCGTCTGCTTGGCGATCGCCGGTGTCTTGGGATTTGCAGTTCGATTCGGAACATTTCTCTGGGAAGGCCGAACGGCTCCACTCTCAGGTGACGGAATCTTCTACCACGACACCGCAAATTTAATGGCGGACGGCAAGGGGTACATCAATCCGTTCTACTTTCGATTCGGTCATTGCTTCTTCGCTGATCTTGGGGGAGTTCCCGACCCGAATTATGCGTTCATCGGTTCAGCAAAAGAGGATTGCCCGAAAGTTGATGTAGTTCAGTCAGATGGAACGGTCATCGCTAAGACCAAGAGCATCGCTCCTGGAACTAAATTGGCGACAGCGGCCCATCCGCCTCTTTGGCCATTCATCTTGTCGGTCTCATCGAGGTTGGGTTTCGACAGTATCAATGAGCACCGCATGGTCGGGCTGCTCTTTGGCTCATTGGGCGTTGTCCTTATCGGTTTAGCGGGACGCGAGTTGTTCGGCGAGCGCGTGGGTGTGGTCGCAGCCATTGTGGCGGCCGTTTATGGGTTCCTTTGGATGAACGATTGGTCGATTATGAGCGAATCGCTCGTGACGGCATTCGTCCCGATCGTGACTATTGTCGCCGTTCGATGGTGGAGGAATCCGAGTTGGCGGCTTGCCGTTTTGCTCGGTGTGCTTTCGGGCCTCGGTGGTCTACTCCGGACTGAGT
This sequence comes from Actinomycetota bacterium, assembly GCA_026393455.1. Lineage (GTDB taxonomy): Bacteria > Actinomycetota > Acidimicrobiia > Acidimicrobiales > Acidimicrobilacustridaceae > Acidimicrobilacustris. The sequence continues at coordinate 20,151 of JAPLAE010000063.1, read as the reverse complement.
TGCTTGTCTATGGACCCTTGCTGGTACTCGGTGGGTTCATCGTCCGCAGGGTTGAGTGGAAGAACGTCTTGCGGGATTTTGGGATCGTATGCACAATTTGCTTGGCAATCCTCGCTCCGTGGTTGATCAGGAATATGACTTCGTTCGCGAAGCCGATTTACCTCTCGCCCACAGGAACGCTTCTTGCACAGACCAACTGTGGCGCTGCCTATTACGGGTCGAAGACCGGCTACTGGGAACGATTCTGCGCTGAACCGGAACCGGTCAACGCGGACGGTTCCCAGCTTGATGAATCTGAACGCGACACGATTAAGCGTGGTTGGGCGGTCGATTACATCTCCACTCACAAGAGCCGCCTTCTCTTGGTGGCGCCACTACGTACGCTTCGAATGTTCAATCTCTATGACCCGATTGGAACGGCTCGTTTCGACATAAATGTCGAGAACCGCGAGTTCAGGCAATCGATGATCGCTCTCGGGGAGTACTTCGTAGTCGCACTTCTAGCTATCGCAGGGTCGATTCTTGCCTGGCGTCGAAAGTTGACGCTGCTTCCCGTACTGCTCTGGCCAGGCCTTGTTGCCGTGGTTGCGGCGGCCAGTCTTGGCAACAACCGCTATCGAGTCAGTGCTGAGCCTTCGTTGATTTGGTTGGCATCGTTCGCGTTGTGCTTGTTGGTTGATCGACTGCGAATGCACCACCGCGTCACGGTTTCGAACACCACGGACAGCACGGCAATCAACCCGAGTTGATGAGCGAACCAGAAATCTGAAGGCCACTCGACTCCGGTCCGGTACTCGTGACGGAATTGCAGTCCTGTGTAAAGGACAACGATTCCGCCGATTGAGCCGAGGACGGCAAGTGCTGCAATTGCCACTCGTCGTCTGGTCCACAGGGAAAGCCCTGCGATGAGTGCCATCGCTATGCCAACCCCTAGGCCGCCGATGAGAGCTGCCACGACAGTCGCTCCGATTAGCAATCCGAGACGCACTGACGTGCTTGTGTTGTTGGTGAGTTCCGAGGAAACCAGGCTCGGATTCGTTGCATCTGCATGCACTCGGACGGACCGCCGACGTCTCCAAGCGACGACAAGTGCGCAAAGGAAGAGGCCGATGAACCATGGCGTCGAGAGTGCGAGACCTGCCCAAACAATTTTCTGTGGTGCCCACGTGATGTCAACGGTGAATGCTGAGCCGGTAACCGCTGGGTCAACAAGCCACCCGTTTGCGTAGCCATCAATCAGGGTTGGAGTTCCGAGCGACGCGCTACCGCGAACGGTTGCTTCCCAGCCGTCAGAAAGAGATTGACCGAGTACGAGCCAGAACGGCGTCGAGGCTTCTGAGATGTCGACCCTGTAGGAGTTGGTCCCGGTTGAAGTAACCGTTGTTAATGGAGGAGTTCCCGAATTCGAAGAGGTCGCCGATGGGACCGATTCCAGTTGTATCGAGTCGACATCGATTCCGCTGTCTAGGCCTTTTGCTGTGACTAGCCGATGGTCGCCAGCGTCAAAACTCTCTAGAGGCTGCGTTTGGTAACCCGATGCCGTTATGCATGGGCGCATTTCAATCGGCTGACGATCAAGAGCGGCTTGGACGGATCCGCGAAGAGCGAGTGACTGCTGTGTGCCATCAATCGAGATCAGTCCTGGACGGCAGGAATCGGGCAACGACAGCGGAAGAGGCGCAACAGATGCGGGGATGCCGAATTCCGCGATGGCGATTGGGAGATTGTGTTGACCACCGCTGAAGTATTCCTTGGTCGTGACCGGTCGTTCCGCCGCGATCGTGAACCGGATCACCTTGGAATTGACCAAACCAGTAGGAATGTTGACGGTCGCGACACTGCCGACTTGGTCGACGGTCGCTATGTAGGGGACTGCGACTGTCCGCGTGGAACCGTCATCAAGTGTCAGGGTGATCGCGGAGGGAACTGAATGCTCAGTGTCGTTCACGACAGCAAGGTTGAGATGAGTGAAATTCATTGCCGAAGGGTTAGTAATGGTCGCGGCTGTGCCTACCTGATTTCCGAATTTTGTGGTCCACGCTGTGGTCAGGTCTCCGTCGAGAGCAGAAGAGGGCCGGGCGGCGAGGTCACCTGAGAGATAGTCGCTGCCGCTGACAATCGGAAAACCATCAGTAATTCCGGGTCGACCAATGATGCTGTCGATGAGTGATCCGTCAACGCCTCCGTTTAGGCGTGCTTTGCCGGAGAGTTGGAACTGGCCAGCAGAACCCACGTGAAAGATTCGTCGAAGTTGCAATTCAGTATCTTGACGGAATCCCTCAACGGGGTTTGAGCGAAGCCGTGAGAACAAATAAGAAACGTTTGTGGCGGAAGGGGCGAGATCATCGACGCCAGAAGACGGAGTCACTATCCACTCTTGCGCCGAAACGCCTGGAACCGTCACTTCTCGGAATCCGACATTCGAGAATTCGAGCCATGTGGCAAGTCCAGTGATATTTGCGTCGTCGATGCGGATGCTGAGCGAAGAGAAGGTCCGTTGACCGCCAAGTTCGACTCGTTGGCCATTGCCGGTGAAGGACGCATCGGTCATTTCGACAGTTTTCACCGGCACGCCATCGAGAAGCACCGTTGCTTTGGTTATCCAACGGTTGCCTTGGGTCTGCAGAAGATCGACATAGTCGGCGGTAACGGGATGGGCATAATCGATGACCAGTCGGTCGCCGAGGACGTCACTAAATCCGCCAGTGGTCCATGCAGTGCGTGGATCTCCATCAACTGCGTTTGAGGGACGCACCTCTGAGGAATAAGCGACGATGTTGCCGTAGGTAGTGGCACGGACATTTGCAACATCGTCCCCAAACCAGGCGACGGATTGGTCGTTCGTCGTTTGGCCGGGGAAGAGGTCGAGGCGCGTGTCCTTGGGGTCTTTTACAAGCGGGGTGGAGACTGCTGTTTCTGTTGCACCGTTGTTCTCTCGTGTCGTTCCCCAGCGTTGAGCTCTTTTGCGGTTCGTGTCGGTGATGACGAGGTTCGGCTGTGAGACGCGGATGCCCATGAGGAGAGTCGATGATGCAGTTGCAGTGGCGGCATAGAACAACGCCCGGTCTTGTGGGAGTTGATTCCATACGGCCGCTTCGACGATTCCATCACCATCTCCGAAGAGGACGGTGGGGTTGTTGGTGACTTCGGATCGCAAGATCGGTCGAACCCCTGTCACTGGATACGAGGCCAGCGGAGGTGTGGCATTTGATCCCGATGAATCGGCGATGTGCTGTTCATCGACCATGGGCTGGCGAGGATCGGGGGTGTTGACGACAGGGCTACCAAACGTTGTCGGAGTTCCCAATCCATTGGAAGGAGTTGCGCCGCCAAATTGGGTCCAGAGGTCAGATGGCCGAGGGCCCCGGTAGCGCTCATACTGGCTGTCGAGTCTCAAGAGAACATCAGATGCAGAAAAGAGCCGAGCCACTCCCGCTACTGCGGCGGTTTCGCCAACGCCTTCTTGCAGGGTGTGATCGAGGGCTCGGAGTAGATCAACGGTTGCCGGTGTTCCATAGGCCGTGATCTCACGACCTATCCAAGGGCGATCGATGAGGCCGGGAGTCAGTGGGTCCTGTGTTTCGCCCCATCGATAGGCCCCGAAGTCGGCTCCTGGAAGTTCGAGGACTCGGAGGTCGCTGCTTTGTGCGTCGAGCCACGTGGCTGCATCGGTCCAATAAGAAGGAATGGTCTCGGGAAATTTAAGATCGGACTGGACGAGACCGCCAGTCCAGAGAGGCGGAAGGTTGAGGATGGCGATGCAAATGATTCCAAGCGGAAGCGCCAGAGCGAGCCGTCGATTGAGTGGGGAGCGGAACCTGCGAAGGATCGCGGGCACCAGCGCATCGACGAGCGACGCAATCAGTGCGGCGAGCCCAATGGCAACGAGGGGGAGAATGCGGGGAGAATTTCGCAGCGCGAATCCAACCTCAAGCGATGTTGTGAACTTGATCAGTGAGCCAACAGGCGACGGGTCCTTGTAGGGGTAGGTGCCGATAGCGAAGACAAGGCCGACGAGAATAAGCGCGACGAAATAGGCGCGGTATTTCCACCGTGTGAGAATTGCGCCGAGCAACCCGAGCAGCGGAAGCACAAACGAAAGCGCAAGCATGACGAGGGTCGTCGTGTAGAGCGCGCCAGATTCGGTCCAACCGGCGAGACCATCTTTTCCGTAAAAGTACCAATAGCCGAGTCCGCGAAGTGCTTCAGGTGACGTAGACGTTTGAGCGACGGTTTCGACGGTTTCTGTGAGCTGCAGAATGGGAAGCCCGTATTTCCCCTGTATGTAGAGGCCAGAAAGCCACCACAGCTGCGCAGGTCCGGTCGCGACGGCGATACGCAGAAGTGAGCGGAACGCATTGCGTACGTCAGTCTCGTGAGTGATCCAAATGGCAAACGGGACGAGAAGGAGCGGTCCTAGAAGAACAAAAATCACCGAACTCGCATTGGTGCCGGCCATGACGGTAACGATCAGCGCAAAGAGCACCGGCGCACGCCAAGTTCGTTCCCGCAAAGCGCAGATCATCAGACCGATTAACCACGGGAGGGCACACCACGGTGTGAGAATGACGGACGTCCGTCCCATGTACGCCAGGAGGTACGGGCTGAGCATGTACGTGAACGCAGCTACGGCAGAACCAGGGCCTCGCAATCCGAGTTTGCGAAGCATCCAGAGTGTTCCTGCTCCGGCGGCAAAAAGGAGCGTTCCGAACCACAGTCGTTCCGCGATCCATGTCGGCACGCCAATTGTTCGAAAAATCCAGTACCACGGGCCAAGGGGGAAGAGATAGCCGATGTTCTGGTGAGTGACTGTTCCCGCATTTATGTGGGCGTCCCATAAAAATGGAACGCGCTCAAGGAACTTTCCCGAGTCAAGGAGGAGGTAGGCCTTCGTGTCAGCCGAGATTTCTCCGCGAGATGTCAGGAGAAATGGGATGTACGCAAGGAGACCAAGAACGAGATAGGTCCATCGGTCCACCCGACCGATGGAGAGTTCTCGAGAATCTTCATCTGCCGAATCCTTGACGAGCGAAGAATTTGTATCAGCGTTCGTCATTAGATCCCGTCACAGACGCCCACTGGATCGTTGTACTGGAATGCTTGCTGCCATGCTCCGTCTTCCCAGCCTGCGATGACTGGAGTCGACCAACCCAGTTCTGTCAGGCGCGTAACTATAAGCGACGCCAGATTGCGAGCGCCCTCTTGACAGAGATGCCAACCATCGGTCTTTCTCAGCAGATGGACTGTTCCGTCGGTGTCGATCCAGTATCGGGGAGTTGATCCATCTGGTGCCATAAGGGCAGAGTTGACTGAGGGATTGTCGACCATCCCTGGGCGTCGCGCAGCAACTTCGGCGAAGATTTGATTCGTCGTCGTGACGTCGAATTTTCCACCGGGCATGATCTGCAACAAGAGAACTTTGATTCCATTATCGGTGAGTAATGAGATCGCTTCATCCACAATTTTCTCGTACTCAGCTTTACCGTTCTTGATGAGAAATTTGGTATCCCATCCGCCAAGCATGACGACCGCAACGTCGGGATGATCTCGATCGATCACTTCCCGAAAGTCTTTGCGCCAGTCAATCCCAACAGTCAACCCGAACCCTGGGCCGGACCCGAAAATGAAACGGGTTGAACCGGTGGCTTCCATCGCCGCAGCGAGCGCGGGTGATTCATCCATTCCGCCTGAGTCGCCGATGATCCACACTGTCGCAGGCATCCCGGAAGATGGATCTGGGCGTTTGCTCGGATGGAGTTCTGCGGGGGTGTGACCGAGCTCGCCCACTTTCATGTTTGCGTACGGCACCGTGCTTTTTGGGTTGTGAAGTGTTACGGCAAACGCGCACAGCACGACGCTGAATATGCCCGCCAACGCCGCGGCTCCAGCAGATCTTGTTGATGTAAAGAGGGTTCGACGTCGTATTGGCATCTCGAGGAAGAAATAGGAAAGCAGCGAGAGTCCAAGCGTTACGGCCATCCGGAGAACAAAGAGTGGTGCTGTCGACAGCCCAGTTCGATCTTGCGAAAGGACAAGAAAAATTGGCCAGTGATAAAGATAAAGGCCGTAGGACAAAAGTCCGGCCCAACGCAGCGCGGAATTGGAAAAGAGACGCGAGACCAAGCCGGGACGGGTCGCGGTGTAAATGAGAAGAGTGGAAAGTGCGGCGTAGATCGGGAGCCCACCCAGTGCGAGTTTCGGTGACATCTCATTGATCGTGTACCACGCAGCGAGAATTCCAATTAATGCTGCGACGCCAACTGCGTCCCACACTGGTTGCGAAGAACTCCGCTTGTTTGTATTTCGGTCTCGACGCGACCACCAAAGAGCGAGCAGCACGCCGAAGAGTAATTCAGCGACTCGTGTGTCGGTGCCGTAATAGATCCGATCGAAATCTGATCGTTGCAGCCACATCAGAGTTATTGAGGCAACCGCGCCAACAGCACACACAACGGTCAGCAGTCGCCGTCCGCCGATACGCATGCACGCGAGCACGACCAGTGGGAAAACCAAATAGAACTGTTCTTCGATAGCGAGCGACCAAAAATGTTGGAATGGGGTCGGTTGCGAAAAGAGTGAGCCGTAACTGATTCCCGATGTCCACAGTCGCCAGTTCGCTACGTACCCGAGTGACGCGAGCATGTCGATGCGCAGCGACGCGAGTTGTTCGGGTGTGCCGATCCGCCACCAGACCAGACCGATCAGTGCAATCGCTGCGAGCGCCGCCGGCATGAGGCGTCGAAGTCGCCGCCCCCAGAATCGGACAAGGTTGAGTGATGACGAACCCTCGAACTCGCGAACGAGGAGGTTCGTAATCAGAAAGCCGGAAAGCGTGAAGAAGGTAGAGACGCCAAGGAAGCCGCCTTTGGCCCAGACGAAACCGCCGTGGAAGAGGAGAACGCCGATAACCGCCAGACCTCGGACACCATCGAGTCCCGGAAGGTGGGGTATCGGGGCAGAACGCTCGGCATGGACGTTGGTGGGCCCATCGGGGATCGATCTGGGGGATGCCGAAACCGTCATTTGGGGGCCCATCCGGCAGAAGGGGCGTGAGGGATCGAACTCATTCTCACTCTGGGCAAGGTAGCAGGGGGTTTCCTATGCCTTCGGGCAGTCCAATTGCCCCATGACCGCTACCCACGCTCGTCGAGAATCATGGCCAGACACTGGGTTGCGGGGTTGTCACGCCACACCATGCTGTCGGCGGGAAGCAGGCCTCGCTGTTCGAGGCGGTTCATCACACGAACCACGATGACGCAGTAGCGAGCTGCGGCAAAGAGTTCATGAGCAGCGGTGTCGATCGCTGGCCGTCCGGCGTGTTGGAAATACATCGCTCGCTGTTCATCTCGTGTGGGATCCCCGTTGAGTCGGTCGAGACCCGCGAGTTCGTGCATCGTCCGGTCAAACATGAGCCACCAGCCAAGATCGAATTCAGGAGGGCCGATGCACGCCGCTTCAAAATCGGTCAGACAGGCCGGAGAAGCATCGTCCCAGATGATGTTGCCTGGTCGCGGATCGCCCCAACAAAGGCCGGTCGATTCCTCTGGTGGAAGCTCTGCGGCGATGGTCTCCCACGCAGTTGCAAGGAGGGGATGGGACCTCCCATGGAGTTCGTCGTCGCCAAATGACCGCCACAGATTCATGAGATGTCGAGAGCCAGGAGTACGACCCGCAGGAACAAGCCAATCAAGGTCTATGGCACTCAGCGGTATGGAGTGGAGTTTTGCAAGTTGCTGCAGTCCGTTGTTGATGAGTGAGGTGCGCTGTTCTGCACTCATCTCCGTAAAAAAACCTTCAGCGCCGTAGGGCGGACTCTCAATCGGAACCACGCCGTCTACGTGGTGCATCACGAAAAATGGAGTACCGAGGATCCGATCGTCAGATTCGTAGCCGAGTAGTTCAGCAATTGGAACGGTTCCGTCTCGCCGAAGTGCATCCATGACTCGATATTGGATTTCGATCTCAGGCATGACGAGGTCGGACTGGGTCGGGTAGACGGCGGGTTCTGGAGTTTCGAGGCGAACCACGAATCGGCGATGAGCGCCTTCTGCTGTGCCAGCGGTCAGAAGGAGAGTTTCGGCTGAGAAACCGCCTGATGGTCTTCCATCGATTTCGACTGTGGTCGAAGAGGAACCAATTCGGTCTCCTATCCACTTCCCGAGTGCCTCGGTATCAAGAACTTCTTCCGTCATCGTTCCCCCTTTCCGCCGAAGGTAGCAGCGACCACGAATTGATTGCGGCGACGGACCTACAATTAAACAACTGTCGCTATCTGGGGGACTAATGACCGATCTCGTGGACAATCCAATGCTGTTACCTGACCCTGATCCAGTCGAGGTCCGGTACACGATTATTTCCGTTGATGACCATCTTGTTGAACCGCCTGGAATGTTCGAAGGTCGACTGCCTTCACAGTTCCAGAGTCGCGCTCCGAAAGTCGTCGTGAATGAGAACGGTCACGAGGTGTGGGAGTTCGAAGGACAGCGTTTTACGCAGGTCGGAATGAACGCGGTAGCCGGCCGACAAAAGAGCATGAAGAACCTCGAGCCCACAAAGTTCTCAGACATGCGCAAGGGCTGTTGGGATATCAATGAACGCGTTCGAGACATGGACATCAACGGTGTCTGGGCGTCGATGAATTTCCCTTCGATGATCACTGGTTTCTGCGGTCGAGTATTTGCGCAAATCGATGACCTCGATCTTGGTTACGCCACGACCCAAGCATGGAACGACTGGTTGTACGAGGAATGGTGGCAGCCAGCGAAAGATCGCATCATTCCTCTGGGCCTGACGTTTCTGGCCGATCCCGAAAAGGGTGCTGCCGAAATTCGTCGAAATGCTGCTCGTGGCTTCGTTGCGGTAACGCTCCCTGAGCGTCCGCAGAATATTGGATTCCCCTCGTTGTTCACTGGCTACTGGGATCCGATTGTGCAGGCTTGTGCGGAAACCGACACGGCGATTGCTCTGCACGTCGGTTCTTCGGGCGGTTACCCCACACCCGAGGCATCGCCTGCACTTCAGCTTGGCGCAACGATGTTCGGCCAGTTGTCTTTGGCTGCGTGCGCCGAATGGCTTTGGTCCGGTTACCCACTGAAGTACCCGAACCTAAAAATCACCATGTCCGAAGGCGGCATCGGATGGGTGGCGATGTTGCTTGACCGACTCGACAACATCATCGACCGCTCTGGTTATGGGCTGGGATGGGAAGTACGTCCTGCTGACGTGCTCAAGCGCAATTTCTGGTTCTGCACTATCGATGATCCATCCACGATCGTGACGCGTCATCGCATCGGAGTCGAGAACATCATGTTCGAGACCGATTACCCGCATGGCGACGGAACGTGGCCAGACACACAACAGGTAGTCGCCGACACCTACGGTGATCTCCCGTCCGACGAGTTGCGCGCCATTCTTTGTGAAAATGCGGCGCGAGTGTTCCGGCATCCGCTGCCGAGCCAAGTCCTTCCTCGTTAGGAAGCGTTCTCGATAGCAGTTTCGCGCAAGACATATTTCAGCACTTTCCCACTTGCATTGAGCGGGAATTCTTCAACCACAATGACGTGACGTGGCACCTTGTAGTTCGCCATCGACTCGCGACTCCATGCAACGATGTCGTCCGGAGTCAGAGTCACCTCTGGCTTTGCGATAACGAAGGCCACACCGATTTCGCCCATGCGTGTGTCGGGAATACCGAGCACAGCGACCTGGCTGATACCGGGGTGAGTAATCAGGATATTTTCAATCTCGGCGGGGTAAGCATTGAACCCACCGACGATGAACATGTCTTTCATGCGGTCGGTGATACGCAGATTTCCTGCTTCATCCATGACGCCGATGTCGCCCGTGTGGAGCCAACCCTCATCGTCGATTGCCTCGGCGGTCGCCTCGGGATTGCCAATGAATCCCTTCATGATGTTGTAGCCACGGATGAGAACCTCACCTGGTTCGCCGCTCGCCACTGGTTGGCGGTTGTCGTCGGCGACGATGACTTCAACATCGGGAATCGCGCGACCCGCAGTGTTGGCGATGATTTCGGGATCGTCGGTATGACGGCACATTGTTGCGATGCCCGTCGCTTCAGTGAGTCCGTATCCGGTAACGATTGTCTTAAACGTCATTTCAGATCGCATCCGATGGATCATTTCGACGGGAACTGTTGCGGCACCAGTGACGGAAAGTCGCAAACTCGAAAGATCGAAATTCTTTAACTCGGGATGGTCGAGCATCGTCATGTAGACAGTCGGCGGTCCGGGGAGCATCGTGATGCGTTCTTCTTCGACGCGACGCATCACCGAGGGAACGTCGAATACAGGGTGCGGCAAGATCGTTGCTCCCATGAGGATTGAAGCAAGAATCCCCGATTTCAGTCCGAAACCATGGAAGAACGGATTAATGATCAGGTAGCGGTCGCCTTTGGTGAGGCCCACGACGTTGGACCAACTCCAATAGGCACGAACGCTGGCGCCGTGGGTGAGCATGGCCCCTTTGGGTAGTCCCGTTGTTCCCGATGTGAAGAGGATGTCGCAGAGATCATCGGGAGTGAGGGCTGCAGCACGTTCGGCAGCTGCACTCGTTGAAACAGAGTTGGACATAGAAAGGAACTCAGCCCATGTCGTTGTGTGCACCCGTGTTGGTCCGTCAAGGAGAACAACATGCTCCAACAGAGGAAGAGCCGAACGGTCGCCAAGCAACTCGACGTAATCGGTCCCGAGAAACTCGGAAACAGTGAAAAGCAATCGGACCTGTGCGTTCTCGAGAATGTACGTTGCTTCAGGTCGCTTAAACCGAGTGTTGAGCGGAACAAGAACAGCTGCGCTGCGGTGAATTGCGCACGCTGCAATGACCCACTCGGCCGTGTTCTGCGCCCAGATGGCAACACGATCGCCTGGGTTGATTCCGATGGCGACCAAAGCCCGAGCTGCGATGTCCACGCGATCGAGAAGTTCGCTCCAGTTCAAACGCATTTCGCCGTCGACAAGAGCCTCGAGTTCTGCAAAATCGATAGAGGCGCGTTCGAGGGCCGCTGCAACGGTTAGCGGTAGATCATCGCGTTCGAATTGTTCAGCGGCAGCAGGCACGAATGACTCCGATATGAGGGTGACCGACGAGAACGTTCATTGAACCACGGTTCAACCGGTCGATGTATGGTTCACACCGTTCAGCAACGGGCGGTCGAGGATCTCGTCAGACCCAATGCTCGCAAAGGGGAAGATTCTTCAGATGGGTACCGATGTCTGGCGCAGCGGAGAGCAGTCGACCATTCCCGAACTGTTGATGCGGCGTCTTGATGTTGATCCAGACGGACCGTACTTAGACGTGTGTGGCGACACGGTGACCGCAGCTCAGTTGGTCGATGTTTCTTCGCGACTGGCATCCTCGCTTCGATCGATGGGTGTCTCCCAGGGTGATCGCGTCGCGACTCTTATCGAGAACTCAATCGAGGCTGTTTACGCGTGGTGGGGGATCATTCTGGCGGGAGCAATCGCCGTACCAGTGAACACCGCGTACAAGGGTGAGTACCTACGCCATCAACTCGCCGACTCGGGTTCCAAGGTCGTGATCGTTGCAGCAGAATTCCTCGACCGGCTCGAACCAGTTGCCGCAACGATCGAATCGGTTCAGCACGTCGTGATCATTTCCGATACCCCTTCGACCATTTCCAGTACTGCCACCTCTCTGTGGTCCGAACTCCTCACCTCAGAAGCCATACTCCCTGAGATCAACACCAAACCTTCCGATCTCGGTACGTTTATTTACACAGGGGGAACAACTGGTCTGTCGAAGGGTTGCATGCTCAGCCACAATTATCACGAGGCGCTTACTCGTCAGATCGGGATCTGTTGGGAGCGGATGGCCGAAGATGTCGTGTGGACCCCATTGCCGTTGTTCCATTTCAACGCAATAACGACCGCAGTCATCGGACCACTCGTCTTCGGCGGTCGATCGGCAATTTATCGGCGCTTCTCTGTGTCGAATTTCTGGCCTGAAATGAATCGCGTCGGAGCAACGATCACCTCGACGCTCGGTACCATGGCCTACCTATTGGCTCACGATGTCGATCGCCCCGAAATGCCGCGTTCGGGAGCACCTGAAGCCAATACGACACTCCGTCTCCTTGGTGCCGCCCCAATGCCCGTTGAAGTCGATGACATCATGAAGAATCGGTTTGGTTTAACAACGTTCAGTGCCGCGTATGGCGTCACCGAAGCAAGTCTGATCTCTTGGCAGCCGCCGGGTGGCTACAACAAGCCGAATGCCGCTGGTGTCATTAACGACGAGTACTTCGACGTTCGCATCTTCGATGCGGAGGACAACGAGGTTCCACGAGGCGACCGAGGTGAGATCGTCATTCGTCCAAAGCGACCTGAAGTGATGTTCGCTGGATATTGGGGCCGACCAGAGGTGACCGTCGAGACCAGTCGCAATTGGTGGTATCACACGGGTGATATCGGCATCGTTGACGAAGAAAATTTCTTGTTCTTTGTGGACCGTAAGGCTGATTACTTGAGGCGTCGGGGCGAGAACATCGCAAGTTTCGAAGTTGAGTCAATCATCATGGGACACGGCCAGATCGCCGACGTTGCTGTGCATGCAGTTCCGAGTCCTCTCACTGAGGACGATCTGAAAATCACAGCGACTCGTGTCGAGGGTGCAACCGTGAGCGAAGAAGAGCTGTTTCTCTGGTGTGTGGAGCAACTCCCGTACTTTGCTCTCCCGCGTTACATCGAATTCCGGACGGATCTTCCTCGTTCGCCAGTGGGGCGTGTATTGAAGCGTGAACTACGCGCCGAAGGCGTCACCTCCGCGACCTGGGATCTCGAACAGTCGGGTGTTGTCTACGAGAAGCGTTGAATCAGTCGCTTCGCCTATGCGCAAGTTTCTCGCGCAAGATCGCTACTCGTTCGGGAATCCAGGGTTGCTCAATCGACCACTGCTGTTGGGCAAGCTCTATGGCAACCGCTGATTCACGATCGACGTTGATTGTTGCATCCAAGGTCTCTTTGGTTCGTCGCATTGCTTCGGGCGGTCGCGATGCAGCCCTACGTGCGAATGACATTGCAAGATCAACGATTTCCGTGGATGGGACGCAACGCCACGCCAGTCCGACCTCGGCCGCTTCGCTGCCATTGAGACGATCGCCTAGCAGGGAGAGAGCAGCGGCCCCTTGACGCCCAATCCGCATTGCGAGATTGCGAAGTTGGCCGCCGCCTGGATGCACACCGAGATCGAGGAGGCGAGGATCGAACATCGAATCGGGCGTGCACAGGATTACGTCGCAGGCCAACGGCAGGTTGATGCCGGCACCAATAACCGCGCCCTCGACGACTGCGATTGTTGGGATGGGGGCGTTCGCGAGGGCTTCAACACCGCGTGCGATATCGCTGAGCGAGGCACGAGGAGTAATGAGATCGTCGAGGTCGCCGCCCGAGCAGAAGACCGGGGGAGTCGCAGTCAGAACCAGCACATCGACATTCGCTGCCATTGCTTCAACGACGGCAGTTTCGAGATCGAGCGAGAGTTCGATGCGCAAAGCATTTCGTCGATCGGTGTCGCATAAGGTCAGCAGCGCTATCGAGCCCTCAAGAATCTCGAGGGAGACGAGCGGGTGTCCGGCTGGACGGTGGATTGGGTCGAATGCGGTCACGCTGTTGCGTTGAGCTTTCCAACCTCGATACCTACATGCTTTTCGCGCCGACCAGTATCGAAAGCGCGTTCGCTGACATCATGATCTGGCGACTTTGCTCGAAGTGCCTTGACGGTCGCTTCTGTTTTAGGAATATGCGCGAACGGATCGAACGAATACCACCGCATGGCGTTTTCATGGGTGATCTTGTTGATCTCGTCGTCAGGAATTTCGCGAGCCACCTCGGAAAACTCTTCGCCAGCATTTGGCCACGAAGAATCTGAGTGTGGGTAATCGCATTCCCAAGCGATGTTGTCGATGCCAACATCGTGACGGAGTTTTACGCCAATGGGGTCGGCGATAAAACATGTGAGGAAATGCTCACGGAAAACTTCACTCGGAATTTTCTTGCCGAAGTCTTGGCCTGTCCAGCGGTGGTGCATGTCGTAGGTGCGATCGAGACGATCAAGGAAGTACGGGATCCAGCCGATCCCGCCCTCGGAAAGCGCGATCTTTATCGTGGGAAACTTTTTGAGAACTCGTGACCATATGAGATCGGCAGCAACGGCGCAGATGTTCATTGGCTGCAACGTCATCATGACGTCGATTGGAGCATCGGGAGAGGTGATGGCGAGTTTGCCCGAAGAACCAAGATGGATCGAGAGCACGGTATTTGTGTCGCAAAGGGCCTGCCAGAACGGATCCCAGTACTCGTCGTGAAGGCTCGGGTAGCCGAGCGTGAAGGGGTTTTCGGTGAACGTCACCGAATGAACGCCCTTTGCGGAAAGACGACGAACTTCATCGCCAGCGAGTTGGGCATCCCAGAGAATTGGCAAGCCCATGGGGATGAAACGGCCGGGAGCGGCAGCGCACCATTCGTCGACATGCCAGTCGTTGTAGGCACGAACGACATCGAGCGCCAGATCCTTGTCGTCGCATGCAGCGAAAAGGCGGCCGCTGAAACCAGGAAACGACGGGAAATTCATTGACGAAAGGAGCCCACCGCCGTTCATGTCCTTCACGCGCTCTGTTACGTTCCAACAACCCGGACGAATTTCATCGAATGAGGTGGGTTCAATTCCGTATTCTTCTTTTGGTCGACCGGCGACTGCGTTAAGTCCGATGTTGGGGATAATCGAGTCCTCGAACATCCAGACGTCGTCGCCCTTGTCGTTTCTTTCGATCTTTGGAAAGCGGCCTTTCCACTTTGCCGGAGTGTGTTCATCAAACATTGAGGGTGGTTCGACTAGGTGGTCGTCCACACTTACGAGAATCAGATCGTCGCTCTTCATTTCTGCCCCCAAATGGATCGACCGCAGGTGCGGAACTGCCCCAGATTTGTTCGCCTGTGAATTCGTGAGAGCAGTTTTCTCTGTGCGATTCACTAGCGCCGACTCTGGTTTCAGTTGGCTGAACTATAGTTCAATCATTCGAACCGAGCGCTTTTCGCCGACGAACTCAATGCATCTCTAGGGGGAAATTATGGCCAAGAAGAAAGCCGACTCAAAGAAGCCGGCCAAGTCCGACGGGGCGCGAACCAATCTCCATGGCGGAATCGTCAACGAGGCCGACGCTTCGTCTGGTGAGCTTCATTACGCAGAGCGAATGTTCCCCGCTCCCTTCGATCATGGGATCGCCCAAGCTGATCGCGCCGTTACCAATGTGAAGCACGGAACTCGGGCCCATCTCGAAGGTGG
>JAPLAE010000063.1:0-4782 GCA_026393455.1 Actinomycetota bacterium | reverse complement strand
TCGGCGACTCGAATCAGCAGTTCTGGTGGCAAGGCGGTGGGCCGGCAACCGACGTCGCCGTTCAAAACATCACCATCTACCCACCCACGCGAGGGCAGAAAACACAAGGCGATCCATTCGAACCAATCAAGATCGGCATTCTGATCGACATGGATCTCAATCAGCTCCTTGCTGACTGGATTGATCCAACAATCTTGGCGATCGAAGACGCTATGAACGAAGGCGTCTGGCGCCGGAGCCCTGTTCAACTTGTGATCGCCGACGCGCGCGGACTTCCCCGAGAGAACTATCGAAAACTATTGAAGGGTTATGAATGGCTCGTTGACGAAGGGTGTGTCGTTGTCCTTGGTCCAATGATTTCCGACAATTGCCTTTTACTTCAGGACACTGCAAACCGTCTTGGCGTGCCTTGTATCGGGTGGACCGGGGCTCACAGATTTGCTTCTGATTACTGTTTCACAGTGGCCAATGGAGACGTTGCGACCGAGGGCGTCATGTGCGCCCAGTGGTTGCACGCTCACGGGCACGACAAGGTTGGCCTTTTCTGGGAAGCAGGCTCCTCGGGACGCGACTACGCGGATTACTTCCGCGACGCAGCGCTTGAATTGGGTATGACGATCATCCGCGAGGTAAAGCTCGAGCCGAACCCAGTTGGATTGAAAGATGATCTGGAGAGCATGCGAGCTCTCGGCGCGGAAGGTCTGTATTACGGCGGCTACGGCTATGCCACATTCCATTTCGCCGACGCGCTGAAGGCGCTCGCCTGGGATCCGCCGCGAGTGATGGGCACGGCTTTCATGTTCTATTCGAATTCGAATGCCTGGGCGGAAGGGCTCGAAGGTTGGCATGGGGTCGATCAGCTCGGTGAAGACGGAGCCAATCCCAATTACAACGCCATGATTGATCGCTTTGTGAAGCGATTTGGGCGCAAGACGGGCAATGTTGTCGTGGCTCTTGCGTACGACACGGCACGAGCAGCAATTCATGGAATCGCCAACGCTGCGATCCCAACGCCTAAGGATGTCAAAGCAGGTCTAGAGCGAATTCGTTGGATGCCGGCAACGAATGGCGGCCCAAGTTGTTACGTGCAGTTCGGACCTCATGACCACAAGGGTTACAAAGGTGATTTCCTTACCATCCGAGAACTTCGTGGTGGCGAGTTGCGATTCGATGGCTATCACCGTCCCGAGTGGCCATCGAACGCATCGAGCAAGCAATGACCACAACACGAGCAACGAACCCTCGCGAAGAGCGTCGACTTTTGCATCAACAGTTGAGTCGCACGCAACTGCTTGATGCCGCTGAAGAAATCTTCGGACAGAAGGGTTTTCACGACACGACGCTGAAAGAAATAGCGGACCGAGCAGATTTCTCAGTAGGTTCGGTCTATTCATTCTTTGACAACAAAGAAGACTTATACGTCAATATTTGGTTGCGACGTGGATCGGAATTTCTTCCCGCATTCGAGGAAGCTCTTGTAGACGCGACCGGTGGGCTCGATGCGGTAGCTCGGATCGTGTCGTTCGAGGTTTCGTTTCTGAGAGCTCGCCCGTCTTTTTCCGATCTCTACCTTCGATCAACAGCGTCGTTGGTTCCCACCGAGAACGAGGCCACCTCTGAAGAAGTGAAGCAGAACGCCGACCGTGTGCTCAAGATGCAGGCTGATGTGATCAGGCGGGGACAAGCCGATGGATCAATCCGTTTGGGGGATCCTTCAGCGCTTTCACGCTTGTTGTCTGCGATGGTGCAAGCCTTTCAATCAGTCGATAGCGATCCGACTTCTTCGAACCGGTTCGCGTTTTCGCTCGAAGAGTTCCAGGCCGTGGTTCGTGCTGCATTCGTCAGCGCGACCTAATCGGTTTCCGGTTTTTCGATAGAACACCCAGGGGGATCCATGGAGTCAGAGATACAAGGATGTTCGGTGTTAGTCGTTGGCGCTTCCGCCGGGATCGGACGATCAGCGGCGAAGTCGTTCGCCGCTGCCGGCGCGAATGTCATGGCCGTAGGTAGACGAGAAGAGAATCTTCGATCGTTGGCCGATGAGGTCGCTCTCAAATGGTGTGCGGCTGACATCACCGAACCTAACGAGCCAGCGCGGATAATTGCCGAAACGATTCGAGAATTCGGGGGCATCGACATTCTCGTGAATGTTGCTGCGGTGTCACCGATGGTGCTGCTGTCTCAGGCCAGTCCAGAGGCATTACTCAGCGTGTTCAACAGCAACGTTGTCGGCCCATCTCAAGTGTGTCGATCTGCCCTTGCCCACCTCAACCAGAATGCCATTGTCGCATTCGTCTCTTCAGAGACAGTTGGACGCCCTCGTCGCGGTTTGGTTCCTTACGGTGCTTCGAAAGCTGCGCTCGAAGAACTTGTAAACGGTTGGCGAGTAGAGAATCCCGAGTTTCGCTTTGCAACTGTGCGCGTTGGCGCAACGATCGGAACTGATTTCGGCCGAGATTTCGGTGGAGATCTCCTCGGAGAATGTCTTAACGATTGGATCAAGGGTGGCCATCTAAGCGCCAACATGATGAATCCCGGAGATGTCGGTGAAGCGCTAGCTGAAACACTCGCTATTGGGTTTCTTCATCCCACCGTTGAACTCACCGATTTCTCGCTGCGTCCCCCTGGTCCGCTGGCCGATCTCGGGTAATTGCAACTCAACTTTCGTAAAGGACTCGAATGACGGCAGTCGATCACTCATCACGTGCAGTTCTCATCACAGGTGGTGCTTCGGGTTTGGGCGAAGCAACCGCTGTCTATTTCAGCGAACAAGGTCATCCTGTCGTGGTCCTCGATCGTGACGACCAAAAGTGCGCTGTCATCGGAAAGCGGCTCGGCGGTCGCGGTGCGGTTGTGTGTGGGAGCGTTCTTGAGGATCGCGATATCGAAGAAGCGATCGAGGCTGCACAGGGATTGGGTGAGTTGCGTTGGGTGGTGGCCTGCGCCGGCGGAGGAGAGGCCGGCGGTCGGCTTGTCGGTAAGGGTGGCGCCCCTCATGACATGGCGATCTTTCAGCGCACGATTGACCTCAACGTGACCGGGTCGTTCAATACTCTTCGACTCACGGCTTCCGCGATGTCGGCCAATGTTGCCGATCCCGACGGCGAGCGCGGAGCGGTAGTTCTCGTTACCTCAGGAGCCGGCTTCGAGGGTCAGATAGGCCAGATTGCATATGGGTCAGCAAAATCTGCGCTCATCGGAATGACCCTTATCGCAGCGCGGGACCTTTCTTCGATCGGTGTGCGGGTCAACGCAATCGCTCCAGGGGTGATGGACACGAGTGCGTGGGAACAGGCGCCTGCGGAAATGAAGGAAGCTCTCGAAGCGACCGTGCCATTTCCGAAGCGCCTAGGTGCTCCCGGTGAGTTCGCGAAACTTGCGGAGCATCTGCTCAGTAATCGATATATGAACGGACATGTTGCTCGTCTCGATGGAGCGCTTCGATTTTCTCCAAAGTGACTCGTTGATTGAGTCGCTCAGTCGGCTGCGTAAAGACTCGCGACGATTTCCGCCGCGTCGTCGATAGATCCGAAAACGGTTTCGAGAACCCACGCCCGTTTGAGGAAGAGATGAGCGTCGACTTCCCATGTGAAGCCCATGCCGCCGTGTACCTGAACACAAGTCTTTGCGTTTTCGGTGGCGGCACGAGCTGCAGTGAGTCGAGCTCCAGCTACGGCTCGAGCGACAGAACCGACGTCGGGTTCACCGATCAGCACTCCGGCTGCCCAAACAGATGAGCGAGCGATCTCTGTCCTGATCCATGAATCAGCGAGAAGATGTTTCAAACCCTGGAAAGATCCAATCGGACGTCCGAATTGCTCTCGCTCTTTCGCATACGCGACGGCGAGGTTGGTGCTCCCGGTGGAATTTCCAGAAAGTTGCGCTGAAGCGAGAAGGGACCCACGTTGGCGCCACGCGACTGCTAACTCAGGACCGCCAATGAGTTCGCCTGTTGGCACAGATTTGAGGATGGAGACTGGTGACGTCGGATCCGTTGAGTGGACAACGTCGACGCCTTCGGCGTTGACGGAAGGAGCGACTCGTACTCCGTTGTCGTCGACCATGAGAAGAACATCAGATGCTCGAAAGTGTTCAACGATTATCGGTCCATCGCGGGGGATATCAACGATCGCCGGCAGCACTGAACCATCAAGAACTCCATCGACAAGACCGGCACTAAGAGTTGCGGCGAGAAGTGGGCCGGGGACTAGAGCAGAGCCCAGAGCTTCATGAACGAGAACCTCGTCGATGAAGTCGAGACCGACCCCACCTTGTGTTTCGGGAAGTGCCAGGCCGAACGTTCCGAGTGCAGCGAGTTCAGCCCAGCGTTCGCGATCGAAACCATTTGGTTCGCCGAATGAACGAACGGCGTCAATGGGAAATCGATTACTGGCGAACCCTGTGACCATTTCGATCAGCGCGAGTTGATCATCTGTTGGCTGGAGGTCCATATCAGCGCTCTCGTGGAAGGCCGAGGACGCGCTCGGCGATGATGTTTTGCTGAATCTGCGTGGTGCCGCCGCCAAGGGCGATGGCAAACGCGTGCAACTTGCTGTGGACGAGTTCTCCGGTTGGCTTGCCACCAATGTCGTCGAGGGAAAGCGATGCACGGTCAAGAACTCTGAGGGCGAGGTCCCCGAGTCGGTGCTGCGTGGTGGCGAAAGCGACCTTGAATCCTGACCCTGATCCCATAACCATCCCGCCTCGCGCCCCCTGAGAGACATTGCGTTTGGTGAAGGCCCAGAGAGCGTCGAGATCGGCTCCGAGGATGCCGAATTCGTG
>JAPLAE010000009.1 GCA_026393455.1 Actinomycetota bacterium | reverse complement strand
GTGAGAGCGGGTGACGGGAATCGAACCCGCGTTCTCAGCTTGGGAAGCTGATGTTCTGCCTCTGAACTACACCCGCGTGTCCCTTTTGGGAATGAGCAGACAGTAGCGAGCCCGTATGGGCGCGGCCACACGGGGTTCGGAATCCGGTGCGGGAGGCACGTCACTCCAAGATGTTCG
The DNA here is from genome assembly GCA_026393455.1 of Actinomycetota bacterium. Taxonomy (GTDB): domain Bacteria; phylum Actinomycetota; class Acidimicrobiia; order Acidimicrobiales; family Acidimicrobilacustridaceae; genus Acidimicrobilacustris. Next base: position 2,646 of record JAPLAE010000009.1, on the reverse strand, counting down.
TGTCAAGCCTGACTAATCCGTATCGGTCTAGCGCTGAACGGTTACGGTTCGCATAACAACAACGTGATCATCGATTCACTCTGATTCGATGATCGACGTTTCGTCGGGAGACCTCGTGCGATTGCGTCCGTACCGCTTCATTGCGGTCATCATTGTCGTTCTCCTCGGCGTGACTTCGGCGTGCAGTTCGTCAAAATCCTCGGAGAGCAAAGCCGCAACGTCTGCCGACGGTCAGAGGCTGATCACCCCAGGAACCCTCACCATTTGCGCGGACTTTGCCAGTCCTCCGTTTGCATTCGAGGAGAACGGGAAACTCATAGGGTTTGAAGCTGGTCTGGTTGAAGCGATGGCACCATCTATGAATCTCGCTACCAATTGGATTGACACGCCCTTTGACTCAGGTTTCTCTGCACTTGATGCGGGCAAGTGCGACGTCATCGTGTCCGGACTGACAATCACCGAAGATCGAAAGAAGCTTGCGAACTTCACCGATGCGTATTTTGATGCCGACCAATCACTGGTGGTTCGGGCGAAGGATGCATCCGCTACGAAGAACCTCGCCGACTTTGCCGGTAAAGCGATCGGCGCGCAGGCGGGAACGACTGGGCAGGCCTTCGTAGAAAAGAACAAGGCTGCGACGACGTCAATCAAGTTGTTCCCTGGGGACGACGCCATGTTCGCCGCGCTGGGTGCAGGCGAGATCAACGCGATCGTCCAGGATTTTCCCTTCAGTCACTATCGGGCTTCGAAGAACCCGACCGAGTTTGCTGTCGTCCAGCGCTATCCAACTGGTGAGCAGTACGGCATGGCGGTGGCGAAATCCACTACAGGGCTGCTGGATCAACTCAACACCGCTCTGGCCGCGGTTGAAGCAGACGGAACCTATAACGAGATCTACAACCAGTGGTTTGGCGCCACGAACTAGCTCCTTTGGGAGCTTGAGCTGGGAGCCAACCAGTGCGTGGGATTCTGACTCAATGGACAACCTTGTGTCCTAGATTTCTCACTGAAACTCGGTGATCATCGCGACCACCGATGTCGGGAAGTTGGGATGCAATGAGCGACGCACTAGGCGATGCACCGATTGTTGTAACGAAGGCCGAGTCGGTCGCAACGATCTGGCTAAATCGTGCCGAGAAGCGCAATGCGATGTCGCATGAAATGTGGACGGCGTTGGCCAACTCCTGCCATGAACTCGCTCGTGACCATTCGGTCCGAGTGTTAGTAGTGCGCGGAGTTGGCGGACATTTCTGCGCCGGTGCTGACATTGGTGGATTCAGCGGCGGAATGAGCGAGGCTTATCAAGCGCAGAATCGTGAAGCAGAAGAAACACTCGCCGCCTTCCCGCGGCCAACCATCGCATTTATTGCTGGTTCGTGCGTAGGCGGCGGCGTGCAGATTGCTGGTGCCTGCGATCTTCGCTTTGCTGACACTTCTGCGAAATTTGGGATTACGCCGGCTCGCCTCGGCATCGCGTATCCGACCTATGCCTTGGAACGCGCCGTTCGATTGGTTGGTCCATCGGCAGCAAAGCACTTGTTGTTCTCCGCGGAATTGATTGATGCAGAACGCGCGCTTCGTATCGGACTGGTTGACGAAGTCGCCGAACCAGAGGCTGCGATCGAACGCCTTGAAGCGTTCACTTCACTGCTGGCCAATGAGCGCTCACTACTCACGCAAATGATCTCGAAGGAAATGGTCAATGAGGTCGCTGCGCATGGTGCGGTATCGGCGGCAATGATCGAGCGCTGGGCGCCGATCCTGGCTAACAATCTCGACATGCCCGAGGGCGTCGCCGCCTTTGCCGAACGTCGGACACCGGAATTTGTGTGGGTGCCGGAAGAAACGTCCTAAAGTCCACAACACGTTCATCAAGGGGGCCCCGCTATGACCATGAGCATTGAAGAGATTTCCGACCGTATGGAGATTCAGGACCTGCTCGTCCGCTATTGCTATGCCGTCGATCATCGCGACTTCGACGACCTTGCCAATGTCTTCACGGCTGATGCGATCATCGATTACTCGGTCTTCGGTGGCAGTGTTGGCAATCCCACAGAGACCATTGCGTATCTCAAAGAGGCAATGCCGATGTTCGCCTCGTTCCAGCACATGATCTCGACAAGTCGCATCGAACTCAACGGTGACACCGCCAAGGTCAAGACCATTTGTCATAACCCGATGGTGATGCCGATGGGCGAAGAACTCGTTGTCTTTACCTGTGGCCTTTGGTACGTCGATGAAATGGTGCGCACTTCCGATGGCTGGCGAATCTCAAAGCGCGTCGAGGAAAGTTCGTACATGAAGGACATGCCGGGCATGCCCGTTCAGGGACCAAAGAAAGTCTGAACTTCAGTCATTCGCTGATCTCGACAACATGACCGATACCCTTCGTTCCGTCTCCTGACGGAAGGTTGTGCCATGTCGACGCTCGCACAAAGAGTTCAAGCGAAGTCCTACGACCGACGATGGGCGATCCTTGCAGTCCTTTGTTTTGGGCTGCTCGTCATTGTTCTGGACAACTCAATTCTCAACGTTGCTCTTCCGACGATCCAGAAGGATCTCAACGCATCGTCGAGTGATCTGCAATGGATCGTTGATTCCTACACGTTAGTTTTCGCTGGTTTGTTGCTCACAGCTGGCGCACTC
>JAPLAE010000022.1 GCA_026393455.1 Actinomycetota bacterium | reverse complement strand
GTCGGTGAACGACACGGAAATCGAACGATCCGAGCTGGCCTCGGGTGTGCGTGTCATTACTGAGCGCATGCCCGAGGCCAGTTCGGTATCTGTCGGTATGTGGTTTGCCGTTGGTTCACGTGATGAGCCAGCGTCCATTGCTGGCGCATCTCATTTCCTTGAGCACTTGTTGTTTAAGGGAACTGAAGAGCGTTCGGCACGATCGATTGCGACAGCAGTCGATGCAGTGGGTGGCGAAATGAACGCCTACACAAGTCGCGAGCACACGGCGTATTACTTGCGCCTACCTGTGAGCGAACTTGAATCTGGCGTCGAATTGCTCGCTGATGTGGTGAGTGAGCCAGCATTCCGTCCGGCGGAACTCGATGCTGAACGCGAAGTCATTATCGAAGAACTCCTCATGAGTGAAGACACTCCTGATGATCTCGTACTGACCGCTCTCTACGAAAGCCTTTATCCGGAACATCCGCTTGGTCGCGAAACACTCGGCGATCACGACACCGTCGCAGCAATGACGCGTGATGACGTATCGGCGTTCCACGCCCAGTGGTACCGACCATCGAATCTTGTTGTCGCCGCCGCAGGGGCGCTTGAACATCAGCAGGTAGTCGATGCTCTTGGTCCGTTGTTCGCCGGCGTTGAACGCGGCGATGCCCCGATTCGTGAAATACCAAAAGCGCATCTGCAATCACTCGTGCAGATTGATCGGCCAATCGAACAGGTGCACGTCGCCATCGGTTGGCGCGGCCTTCCCCTTGCCGATGACGATCGCTACGCAATGTGGGTGGCCAATCACGTCCTCGGTGGCGGAATGTCGAGTCGTCTCTTCCAAGAGATACGCGAATCACGCGGTTTGGCCTATTCGGTGTTTTCTTCTCCGTCTTCGTATTCCGATGCAGGCTCGCTCATCGTCTATGCCGGCACGGCGCTCGCTCGACTCGAGGAACTCCTTTCGGTAACCGATGAGGTGCTGGCCACGTTCCTTGCCGATGGCATTACCGACGAAGAACATGCAATCGCACTTGGTTATCTCGAGGGCTCGATGTTGCTTGGCCTTGAAGACAGCGGGTCTCGCATGTCCCGTTTAGGCACTGGGCTTGTGACTCGCAACGACATCACCTCGATCGACGAACACGTTCGTCGGATTCGAGCAGTGACCACCGACGAAGTCCATTCAGTCATCGGCCGGGTGCTCGGCTCTCCACGTGCCGTCGCGGCGGTTGGACCCCTCGGAGATGGATCTGCTGCGCTTGAACGGTTCGCCTGCGGCTAGTTTCGACTCATGACGTTGCGAGTCGGAGTCTTCGGTGCTGGTGGAAAGATGGGAAGCACGGTGTGCCGTGCGGTCGATGGCGACCCCGAACTTGAGCTTGTGGCTGCAGTAGATCCGCAGCACGCCGGTCTTGCTATGCGTCAAGTCACCGGTTGCGACCAGTCATTTCAGGTTGCTGCCGATGGTCAGGCGTTTCTCGCCGCCAAGGTCGATGTCGTTGTCGATTTCACCCATCTTGAAGCAGCGCGGTCGAATCTTCTTTGGCTTGCTGAACATGGCATTCATGCCGTTACCGGAACCACAGGATTCTCCGACTCTGACCTCGAGTCATTTCGGAAAACCTTCAAAGAATCCAATTGTGTGATCGCTCCGAACTTTGCCATCGGCGCAGTTCTCATGATGCGCTTCGCCGAAATCGCGGCTCCATTTTTCGAAACCGCCGAGATTGTTGAACTTCACCACGATGCAAAACTTGATGCACCTTCGGGAACGGCGATGTTGACGGCCGAGCGCATGGCCGCGGCGTCGGCCGATTGGGCAGCCGATCCCACCAAGACCGAGATTCTTCCTGGTGCGCGTGGCGGTAAAGGCCCGGCTGACATTCGCGTGCATTCACTCCGCTTACGCGGAATGGTTGCTCATCAAGAAGTCATCCTCGGTACAACAGGTCAGACCCTCACACTGAGGCATGACTCCTACGACCGGGATTCGTTTATGCCGGGAGTTCTGCTGGCTACGAAGCGTGTCGTTGAGCGTCCGGGTGTCACTATCGGGCTCGACGCTCTCCTAGATCTTTAAGTCGTTCCCGCGTTAGTCGTCGATAGCGCTGTCGTCGATCTCGGCAGCCGACGATGTGAGGCCAAGTTCAATGTCATCAGCGGCGTCCTCAAGTTCACGGAACGCTTCGACTTCTTTACTGCCGCGTCGTAATTCACCGATCCAAAAAATCGCCACGAGCCCGATCGATACTGCGAGCAATGGAATTCGCCATTGGGCGATAAATCCCAAAAGTGAATCGATGGGTCCGGCAAAGATGTCACCGATAATTTGCAGCATGAATAAACGGCCGATGGTGCCGATGATGTTCAGCATTGCGAACTTCACTGGTCGCATCTTCGCCGCACCAGCAACAAGACATACGTAGTTGTTGGGGAACAGCACAACAAGCGGCGCTCCCCATTTGCCGAACCATCCCTCGACCGAGCGCATGTATCGGCCGGCAGTGGGCGTGCGCTTTTCCATCCATCGCAGCGCGGCGGCACCATAGAACCAACCAATCGCGTAGAAAAATGGATCGGGCAGCAAAAGGCGGGTGGTGCCGATGAGGTAGTACGCCCACAGGTCGACGTGATTAACGACAAGCACGAGGTAGCGGTTCTTGGCACTCAAAGCGATGAGCAGAAGGGGTTTGTTCGTGACGAGATCGGGCCAGAGGGCATCGGCGGTGTAGCCCGCAATGACCATCGCCACGATCGGCGCGATCAGCAACGTGAGATGGCGGCGTCCGGGGTGGGCGGTGGGAGATTCTGCTTCGGCTGACAAGGCCCTGATCCTCTCACGTACCATTCGCCCAGACGTAGGCGGCCGGTGGGTAGCCAAAAAAGGGGGAGTCAGAAATGAAAGGTCTTATGCAGGACGGTCCGCTCGTCCTCACGAATTTGTTTGACCGAGCCGAGAAGTTGTTCCCCGAGAAAGAGATAGTTACCGCGACAGCCACCGGTGCTGAGCGAGAGACTTATGGGGAGTGGGCAGAACGCACACGTCGACTCGGTGGCGTCCTCGACGATTTGGGGATCAGCGCCGATGGTCGTGTTGCGACGTTTGCGTGGAATACCGCACGACACCTCGAGTTGTACTTCGCTGCACCCTGTTCAGGTCGAGTACTTCATACCCTAAACATTCGCTTGTTCCCCGAACAGATCACCTACATCGTCAATCATGCTGAAGACGAAGTGATCTTCGTCGACAAATCGCTCCTCGGCCTCCTTTGGCCGCTCGTGGATGCGTTCACCACCGTGCGTCACATCGTTGTGATGGACGATGGGAAAGGGGAACTTCCAACTGAGACCGGTGGTCGTCTTCTTCACGATTACGAGGTGCTACTCGCTTCTGCGAGCCCGGTGGAGTGGAATGTCACGGACGAAAATCAAGCGGCATCGATGTGTTACACGAGCGGCACTACCGGCAATCCGAAAGGTGTTGTGTATTCGCACCGTTCGACCTGGCTGCACACGATGGCGGCGATGATGGCCGATGGTCTTGGCGCAGGCGAGCGTGACACGATCCTTCCCGTCGTTCCGATGTTCCATGCCAATGCGTGGGGCCTTGCGCATGTCGGTGTGGCTTCGGGTGCCAACTTGGTGATGCCTGGCTCAGACCTTTCGCCCAAAGCGATTGTGAATCTGATTGAGTCAGAGCGCGTCACGATCGCGGCCGGTGTGCCCACGATTTGGATGGGTGTCCTCAATGAAGTCGATGGGCGAGATGTCTCGAGCCTTCGAAGTATCCCGTGCGGCGGTTCGGCCGTGCCCAAGCATCTGTCCGAGGCCTATCGCGAAAAAATTGGCATCCCAATTCTGCAGGCGTGGGGAATGACCGAGACCAGTCCTCTGGCGTCGGCGGCCAAAGTGAAGTCCACGATGCTTTCACTGTCAGAAGACGAACAAGCCGACTACCGCGCCTCAATTGGTTTGCCTGCATTCGGGGTTCAAGCTCGGATCGCCGATCAAGAAACCGGTGAAGAACTTCCGTGGGACGGGGAAACCAGCGGAGAACTTCAAGTTGCCGGCCCATGGGTTGCCAAGGAGTACTACAACGATTCACGGTCTCCTGAATCATTCACTGCCGACGGTTGGTTGAAAACGGGTGATGTTGCCACGATCGATAGTGAAGGCTTTATGCACATCGTCGATCGAACAAAGGACGTCGTGAAGTCGGGTGGCGAGTGGATCTCTTCGGTGGAACTCGAGAATGAAATCATGGCCCATCCTGCCGTTGCTGAAGCAGCGGTGATTGGCGTGAAGCACCCGAAGTGGTCTGAGCGGCCATTGGCATGTGTCGTGGTGAAGCCTGGAGAAACCTTGACGCGTGAAGACGTTCTTGCGTTCCTCGATGGCCGAGTAGCGAAGTGGTGGCTCCCCGATGACGTGGTGTTCATCAATGAGGTTCCGAAGACCTCGGTCGGAAAGTTCTCAAAGCGCGATCTTCGGGAACAATTCGCTGACTACGTGCTTCCTACGGCGTAACCGACCGCCTCGATTCCTGAGTGCCTGTGTCGCAGGCCTAGCCTGACCTACGTGTATCGGTTCTTGCTCAAACCTCGTTGGATTCTTTCGCACGTGTTTGTTCTCGTTGTCGTGGTGACAATGATCAACCTCGGTTTTTGGCAGGTCAATCGTCTCGACGAGCGGAAATCAGCGAACGCTGTCGTCACAAATGCGATGAAGCAACAACCACAGCCATTGACCACGGTGTTACCTGATGGAACTGCAACGACGGCAGAACAAGTGAAGGCTGCTGACTATCAGCCGGTGTACGTCAGCGGCATCTATCGAGCCGATGAACAAGTGCTTGTTACGAATCGCACGAACAACGGAGCGCCGGGTTACTGGGTCGTTACGCCGTTAGTTCTTGCCGATGGAACAGCGGTTGCGATTAATCGCGGTTGGGTGCCCTATTTGTATTCAGAAGAAGGCCCGTGGGACGACTTCGCTCCACCAAAGGGAATGGTGACTGTCCAAGGTCTATTGCGTCAGTCGCAAGTCCGCGAAACGAATGGGTTGGTTTCTTCGCCAAAAGATTCTGATAACGGAACTTTGCGAGTGCTCGCCCGACTTGATGTCGGGAGACTCGCGCAACAAACCGCCGAGCGGATGATCCCTGGCTACATCTCGTTACGTGTTCAGGACCCAGCACAGAATGACCTTCCGGTACCCGTTCCGCTCCCTGAGCTTTCGCAAGGCCCGCACCTTGGCTACGCCCTTCAATGGTTCGCGTTTTCGCTGTTGACGATCATCGTCTATCCGCTGCTATTGCGTCGCTACGCCAAGCGCAAGCAGATGGATGGCGACGATGCCGAGATCCTCGATGGGGAACCTGCACCGCCGGAGTCAGATTTTCCCGTGTCTTCCTAGGGAAACGGCCAATCCGACAGTGAGACAGATGATTCGTTATTGTCTCACCTATGTCCACGGCAGCGGTTACTTCGCCGAAATTCTCAATGGCGGTTCCCGAGAGAATTGTCGCGGCTGCTGCCGAACTCATTACCTCACAAGGGCTCAGGGGCACAAGCGTCGATGACATTGCTTCTGCCGCAGGTTGTGGCCGGGCGACGGTGTATCGCTATTTCCCGGGCGGTCGCGCGGAACTGCTTGAGGTCACCATGGGTGAGGGAGTCGACCGCATCTTTGCCTTGTGCGCTCAAGTGACTGATAACGCAGCTTCTCTTGCCGAGGCAGTCGCAGGCACCATCAACATCGCGGTGCTCGAACTTTCGAACGACGCGGTTGTGCAGCAGTTGTTGGTCGACGAACCCGACACAATTGCGACGCTCATTTCGCCGATGCGCATCGAGCCCCTGTTCGAGCGCGCGTCCGAGTGGGGCGCAGAACATTTCTCTCGTTTCCTCGAGCCAGCCATTGCGGCGCATGTTGGCGAATGGTGTGTGCGGGTCGTTACTGACCACCTTCGTTCCCCAGCACCGATTATCGATATCACCGATCTGTCGCTCGCCCGCACGCTGGTTGACACGTTTCTTATCCCAACCCTGATCCCTGGAATCCTCGCGGATCAAACAACAATGACTCGAAATTACTGAGAAGGAGAACATCATGACCAGTACCGAAGGCATCATCGGCCGCGCCGATATCAATGACATCGAACAGATCCTCATGATCTCAAACACCGATGTCGATGCGGCGATCCATGCGGTGAAAGACAACGCCGACGCGATCTTCACGTGGGATTACGAAAAGGGTGCGCGACCGGCTCTTAACAAGCTCTACGAAAAGGCGAAGAATTCGCAGTGGAACGGCGAAACAGACCTCGACTGGTCGATCAACGTCGATCAAGAGGCAGTCGTCGTTGCCAATATGGCAGCCAATAGTCGCGGCGCAGGCCTCGATGTGGCCGGCACCTGTTTTGAAAAATGGGGCGACAAGGAATGGACAGAACTCGGTATTCAGTCGCAGAACTGGACGCTTAGCCAGTTCATGCATGGCGAGCAGGGTGCTCTTCTTTGCACCGCCAAGATCGTCGAGACGGTCCCGTGGATCGACGCCAAGTACTACGCCTCGACCCAGGTCATGGACGAAGCTCGTCACGTTGAAGTGTTCGCCAAGTACCTCAACGAGAAGCTGTCAGGCCACTATCCGGTGAATGCCCACCTCAAGATGCTTCTCGACGACATTGTTACCGACAGCCGCTGGGACATGACTTATCTCGGAATGCAGATCATGGTGGAGGGTCTTGCGCTTGCCGCCTTTGGTTTCATGCATCAGATGACAACCGAGCCTCTGCTCAAGCAACTTCTTCGTTATGTGATGAGTGACGAAGCCCGTCACGTTGCGTTCGGCGTGTTGTCGCTCAAGGAGTACTACCAGGAGCTCACGCAGGCCGAACTTCGTGAACGTCAGGAGTTCGCCTTCGAAGCAGCTGTGCGTATGCGCGATCGATTCCTCCAGCAGGAAGTTTGGGATCGCATGGGTGTACCGGTGAAGGAAGCCGTCAACGTCGTTATGCACGATCCAGGGCAGGTCCTCTTTCAGCAGATGCTTTTTGCCAAGATCGTTCCGAACTGCAAGAAGCTCGGTTTGCTCGACGCGGGTGATGGTTGGTTGCGTACCAAGTTCACTGAACTCGGCGTGATCGACTTCGAACACATGCCCGATACCGAAGAGGAATACGAGACCTTTGCGCTCGCCGACGGCGAAGTCGCTGGGGTCCGCAGAGACTGACCGATCGTTTCCCGCCGAATCCGTCAGGGTCCGGCGGGGTGCGCTGGTACGGTGAACGTCATGTCACGTTTCGGTTCGGTGATCACCGCCATGGTCACCCCATTCACCGCCGATGGCGAACTCGATCATGAAGGCGCAGCAGAGCTGGCCCGTTGGCTTGTCGCGCAAGGCAACGATGCCCTTGTTCTCAGCGGCACCACCGGAGAGGCAGCCTGCCTGACCGACGAGGAACAAATCGCGTTGTGGCGCACGGTTCGTGCCGCCGTCGATGTCCCGCTCATCGCAGGTTCGGGCACAAACGACACCCGGCACGCTGCCGAACTCACTTCAGCAGCGGCAGCCGCCGGCATGAACGCTGTTCTGATCGTGACCCCGTATTACAACCGTCCTTCGCAGGCCGGTATTGAGGCGCACTTCCATTACGTGTGTGCAGCCACCGAGTTGCCCGCAATCATGTACGACATTCCTGTGCGGACTGGTCGCAAGATCGGAACCGACCTCATTGTGCGTATGGCCAAAGAAATTCCGAATGTCGTTGGCCTCAAGGACGCTGCTGGCGATCCCGGCGCAACATCTCGAGTTATCGCTGAGGCCCCAGAGGGATTTGAAGTATTCAGTGGCGATGATTCACTCACCTTGCCGTTATTGGCTGTTGGCGCCGTCGGAGTGATTGGCGTCGCAACGCATTGGGCTGCTCCGGTCATGACGCAAATGATCAGCGCGTTCCAATCAGGAGACATCGCTCGTGCTCAGCAACTCAACGAACGCATGATTGAAAGTTACGAGTTCGAAACCGGAGACCTCAATCCAAACCCGGTTCCGACGAAGGCAATGCTGCGCGCAATTGGTCAACCGGCTGGCCCGTGTCGTCCGCCCATGGGCTTCGGTCCCGACGACCTTGAAGAACGCGCGCTTGAAGTGCATCGTCGGTTGTACGCGTGAGTCGCGACGGAACGAAGCCCAAATCCAAGACGAAGGCGAAAAAGCGCGATACGTCGTCGAAGTCGCCGGCCGTGCGCGATTCACAGGGAACGCCGGTATCAGTGACCTTCCTCGGTGGGCTCGGTGAAATCGGCCGCAACTGTGCGTGTGTTGAAGTCGACGGGAAAATCCTTCTTCTTGACTGCGGCTTGATGTTCCCTGATCTCGACATGCTGGGCATCGATCTCGTTCTTCCTGATTTCACCTATTTACGCGAGAACGCCGACCGGATCATTGGTTGTATCGCCACTCATGGTCACGAAGATCACACCGGTGGGCTGTCGTTTCTCTTGCGCGAACTTGAATTTCCGATTTACGGGTCAGCGCTCACGCTCGGTCTTGCCCGCAACCGCATAGAAGAAGCTGGACTGCTCGACCGCACCGAGTTCATTCCGATCGTCGATGGCGAACGTCGCATGATCGGCCCGTTCGATGTCGAGTTCATTCCAGTGACTCACTCTGTTCCTCATGGCATCGCAACGGTGTTTCACACGCCTCAGGGCGTCATCCTCCATACCGGCGATTTCAAGCTCGACCTGACTCCGGTCGATGGCCGCCTTACGGACCTTGCTCGAATTGGCGCCATTGCTTCCACCGAAGGTATTCGTCTTCTTCTCTCCGACAGCACGAACGCCGAGGAACACGGACACGCAGCATCGGAAACTTCGGTGGGCGCGGTGCTCTACGACTTATTCCATCGCTACGAGGGTCGTCGCATCATTACGACCTGCTTCGCCAGCCACATTCACCGTGTGCAACAAATTGCCGATGCAGCGATTTCTTTTGATCGAGTCATCGCCACCATGGGAATGTCCATGAAGAAGAACGTGCGCATGGCCCGTGAAATGGGACTTCTCAATATTCCCGAATCGCGCCTCATGGATATCGCCGACGTCGGCGACCTCCCTCCCGAAAAAGTATGCGTCATCTCCACCGGATCTCAAGGCGAACCGATGTCGGCGCTTGCGCTCATGGCGGCGAATGAAAATCGATGGCTCACGTTGAGCGACTCCGACGTCGTCATTATGAGTTCGCATCCGATCCCTGGAAACGAAACTGATGTTTCCAAGGTGATCGATGGCTTAGTCCGAGCAGGCGCTGAAGTTGTTCACTCCGGCATTTCTGATGTTCACGCTTCTGGTCACGCCAAAGCCGAAGACCTCAAGATGTTTTTGTCTATCGCTCGTCCTGAGCACTTCGTGCCCGTGCATGGCGAGTACCGCCATCTTGTTGCCCATGCAAAGTTGGCTCGCCAGATGGGTGTTGCCGCCTCGAAGATCATTGTTTGCACCGACGGCGACCAGGTCACCCTCGACGACACTGGGTTGCGTCCGACTGCGCAGGTCCCATCGGGCTACCTCTATGTCGACGGCATCATGGGCGATGTCGGAAGCGGCGTCTTGCGCGATCGGCGGGTCCTGGCCGAAGAGGGCGTGGTCGTCGTCATCGTTGGCGTCGACATCGAACACGGCACCACGATGATCGGACCAGAAATCGTTACTCGGGGCTGGGTCCATGCCCCTGAGGCCGAGGATCTCCTCGACGAATGCGCCGAAGTCGTCCGAGCGGCCATCGCCGACCTTTTCCGCAATGGCCCTACCGACATCGAAAATGTGCAGCGGGTCGTTCGTCGGGCCGCGGGCCGATTCGTGAGCGACAAGACCAAGCGCCGGCCGATGATCGTGCCCGTCGTGATGGAAGCCTGACCGGCTTTCGCCTTAAGGGGTTCGGCCGCGTACCCTTTCGCCCATGCCTGATGTCCCCGTCACTCTGACGCCGAAAGCCCCCATCGAAAACCGTGAGCGGCTGACTCCGCAAGCAGCCCGAACCGCGGTCCGCGCCGCCGGAGTCGCCCTGCTTGACGAACGTCGTCAGCTGACGCTCGCCGAACTCGCCGAACTCGCTGACGTTCCCGATTCAGCGGTTCCCACGCTTGCTGCACTTGCGCACGAGGTTCGGCTCGAGTGGTGCGGCGACACGGTTGAGGTCGAAGGCATTCTCTCGGCCAAGACGGGCGGATGCCCCGAGGACTGTCACTTTTGCAGTCAGTCGGCGAAGTTCGAATCGCCAGTACAGGCCATGCCATTTCTTGATACCGCTGATGTTCTCGCTGCTGCGCGCGAAACCGCAGCGCTTGGTGCAACTGAGTTCTGCATTGTCTTGGCTATTCGTGGTCCTGATGAACGAACGATGGATCGCATCTGCGAACTCGTTCCTCTTGTTCAACAAGAAGTGGGTCTCAACGTTGCGGTGAGCGCTGGCATCGTCACTGAAGCACAAGCAAAGCGTTTCGCCGAAGTTGGCGTGCATCGCTACAACCACAATCTTGAAACTGCTGAATCATTTTTCGAAAATGTCGTGACCACGCACACTTGGGCCGAACGTTTTGATACGTGTCAGCTCGTCCGTGATCAGGGGATGGAGCTGTGCTGCGGCGTGTTGCTCGGAATGGGCGAGTCGGTCGATCAGCGCATTGAACTCATCGGTCAGTTGCGTGCGGTTGAGCCGGCCGAGGTGCCGCTCAACTTCCTCAACCCCCGTCCGGGCACCCCATTTGCCGGCCTTCCGCTGACCGAACCGCTCGAAGCCATTCGTTGGATCTCATTGTTTCGCCTCGGGCTGCCGTCAGTGATTCTTCGTTACGCCGGTGGTCGTGAAGTAACACTGCGCGAACTGCAAGCACTTGGACTCACGTCGGGAATTAATGCCCTCATCGTCGGTAACTACCTGACGACATTGGGTCGCTCGCCCGAAGAAGATCTGCAGATGTTGTCTGATCTTCAGATGCCGATTGGCGCGCTGTCCAAGGCCATCTGAACGTGTCCGACGCGTATTGCCGTTGGTGCGGCACCGCGCTCGCCGAACATCCAGATATTCAATGTCGACGCGAACTCGATCCGCCGCGGTTCTGCCCCGAATGCGGCCGACGCTTACGTGTCAAGGTGCATACCGCTGGTTATGAGGCCGCATGTCGCGACCATGGACCGCTTCTCGACTAACTGCTGGGGCAGGACTGCACAACAGCCCCATCGGGTCGAATGGCGTCGGGCATCGGCTTGCCTGCGAACCGATCACCAATCCACGTCATCATCGAACTGAACGAGGGCGCAATCACGCCTGCATGTGATTGACCAGCGAAGACCCAGCGCTGTTCCACCTGACCGATCTTGCACAATTGATCAAAGAGGAGCGCCGAAGATACGACGGGGATCTGTTCGTCGCTTCCACCGTGAATAATCAAGAGGGGAACAGGAATGGGAGCAGTAAAGGTTCCTGGGTCGTTGTCTTTCAAGAGTTGGTTCCATGTGGGAATGGTTGATGGGTCAGCCTTTTGAAGTTTCGTGAAATCAAGGCCGGCAGCGGCCTTACCGAGTTCCGTGGAACACATCGTGTCCATGTTCTTCAGGAATTCAATACCTTCGGGGGTGAGGACCTGGGTGAGGTCGGCCTTCTGGTCTCCGTATGCGGCGTTCAGCGCAGCCGCAACCATCGCTATGTAGTGCTTGTACGGACTGGTTTGGAGCGCCGCGTTCACGAGAAGCAATTGCGAAGGCGGAGCGCCGGCGACATCGGCAACCAGTTCAATTTCGGGCGCATAGGACTTCGCAATGTGACCAGCGAACATCGCGGCATGGCCACCTTGGGAATGTCCCCACACTGCGTAACGCTTCGAAGCATTTGCATTTGGGAATGATTGGGCCAAGCGAACAATGTCGAGCGTGCCTCGGGCTTCACTTTCGCCGACGATGTAAGGGTGGCGACCTGGAGTGCCAAGACCTTCGAAGTCGGAAGCGACAACGAGGTAGCCGGCAGCGAGTAAGCCGTTGGCCGTGGCGGTCAGTGAAGCGGGCTTGAGCGATGGAGCACACGCATCGGCAATACCGGTGGTGCCGTGCGCCCAGGTGATGACTGGCCAACCACCGCTCGGGGCAGTGCCCTTGGGGATGAGGACGAGTCCAGTGACGGCGATGTCTTGACCGTTGATGTTGGTTGAGTGATACATCACACGCGACAGAGCGCCGTTGAGGCCGGGCACCTCGACGGGTTCGGAGTTGATCAGTTCACCGGGCTTGCCTGCGGGCAAAGGATCGGGCACGCCATAGAAGTCGGGGAGGTCAGGCGAGCCCTTCACGAAGGTTGTGGGCGCTTTGGACGAAGAGGTCGATGACCCCGATGAGCAACTGAGCGTTGCGAGCCCCAAAACCGCAACAAAGAAAAAAGCGAGTGAACGTTTGATGGCCATTGAAGGTCCTTTCCCCGTGATCACGCGACGATACCGCCGGGAACGGGCCAAATTGGGGTTTCAGAGGCTCATGGGCCTTATCCACACTGATGTCCGATGGTTTGGGTATCCTCGTAGGCGGCGAGCGGAGAAGGGGCCACGTCAGGAACGCGTACGCCTGTGGCCACAAAACAAAGTTCTCCCAAACGATCGACCACCAAGTCCTCGGCCAAAGCCGGTTCTCGGTCGTCTTCTGCGCGCAAGGCGCCCTCTCGGAAACCTGCCGCGAAAAAGCCCAGGGCCACACGAGGCTCCGCTGCACCCAAGGGCCGCTCTGCGGCAGCCACTCGCCGTTCGGTTCCTGGCCCCGTTCGTGAAGCGTTCACTGGTCATGGTCATGACGTATGGGGGGTCGCGCTCATCGCTCTTGGGCTGCTCACCGCCCTCGGCGTCTACGGCAACCTCGCTGGTCCGCTCGGCCGCGGCCTGGCAGAGGTTGCCGGTGCATTGATCGGAGGACTTCGAGTCTTCCTTCCACCGGTGCTTGTCGTTGGTGGTGCGTTGTTGTTGCGTGGCCCTCGTGACGATCAGGGAACTCCGCGTTTCTCTGCCGGTCGACTTGGCGTCGGTGTTGCGTTGATCTTTGTAGCAATCGCCGGTTTGTTGCACCTCACGAATGGCCGACCTGAATTTGGAATGCCACTCGACGATTTCATCGCTGCCGGTGGCTATATCGGTGCACTGGTTGGTACCCCGCTCGAAAAAGCGCTTGCCATTTGGGGCGCGACGTTGGTGTTCGTTGCACTGATCGTTGTTGGTCTTGTCGTTGCTACCGGCGTCTCGGTGCGAGTAGCTGCTCGTAAGACTGCTGACGGCGTGAAGCCCGTCCAGGGAGCAATGAAGCGCAGCATGGGTTCGTTGTTTGAACTCAAGGGCGAAGATGCTGACGGTGTCGAGAGGGACGAACCAATCGTTCCCATTTTGTACGACGGCAGTTCTACCGTTGAGGCTGACTGGGGCGACGATGCCGAACCGATGCTCACAGAACTCATCGATCCCGATGGCGAACCAGCCGATTCATTCGACGAAGAATCGCTTCTGTTCGTCGCTGGGTCTGACGATGACCCGATCGCTGATGAACTCGATATCCATGTACCAACTGGCGACGAGCCTCCGGCCAAGTCAGAACAGCTCACGATGCCGCTGCCGAAAGAACGCAAGGTCAACTGGAAGCTTCCATCGCTCAAGATGCTCGACCGCAGCGTTGCACAACAAGTTGACAAGAAGATGGTTGAAGATCGTGGCCGCCTTCTCGAAGCGGCACTCGCCGAGCACGGGGTTCAAACAAAGCTCGTCGGAATGGTCGTTGGTCCGACGGTTACTCGTTATGAACTTGAACTTCTGCCTGGGGTAAAGGTTTCAAAAGTAACGAGTCTTCATAAGGACATTGCGTATGCGATGGCTTCGCCCGATGTCCGCATTCTTGCCCCGATTCCCGGCAAACAGGCCATTGGTGTTGAAGTGCCGAATGACAATCGACAGCTGGTTGCGGTTGGCGACATTCTGGCTTCGCCCGAGGCCAAAGTCGCGAAGAACGCACTCGAAGTTGCGATTGGTCGTGACATCAACGGACGTTCGGTGTTAGCTGATCTTTCGAAGATGCCTCATCTTCTGATTGCTGGCGCTACAGGTGCAGGCAAGTCCTCGTGCATCAACTCGTTGCTTACGTCGATCTTGATGCGATCGACGCCCGATCAGGTGCGGCTTATCCTCATCGATCCAAAACGTGTGGAACTCGGTCAGTACAACCGCCTTCCTCATTTGTTGACGCAGGTCGTCACCAACCCGAAGAAGGCCGCAAACGCGCTGTCGTGGACGGTTAAAGAGATGGAGCGTCGTTACGACCTTCTCTCCGATCGTGGTTTCCGCGACATCGACGGTTACAACGCGGCATTCGATCGGGGTGAAGTGATTGACGATCCCGACATGGGCCTCGAATTTCATCGACTTCCGTACATCCTTGTTGTGGTCGACGAGCTCAATGACCTCATGATGGTTGCGGCACGCGACGTCGAAGACTCAATCTGTCGCATTGCACAGATGGCACGTGCGGTCGGCATCCATTTGGTGATCGCCACGCAGCGTCCCTCGGTCAACGTCATCACCGGCGTCATCAAGGCCAACGTTCCTGCTCGTCTTGCCTTTGCGGTTTCGAGCCTTGCTGACTCCCGAGTCATCCTTGATCAAGGTGGCGCCGAGAAACTTCTTGGTCGCGGCGACATGCTGCTGCTTGGTCCGTCATCAAGCATCGCCCAACGCATCCAAGGCGCGTGGGTCACTGAAGACGAAGTTCGCGCGGTTGTTGCCTTCTGGCGGCAACAGTCGTCAGACATCACCTACGACGAGACCGTTCAAGGCACCGAGGATTCATCGACAGGTAGTGGCGCAGGAGCCATGGTCGGCGGCGACGACAGCGATGACGATTTGTTGGTCCAGGCGATGGAACTCGTGGTTCGATCGCAACTCGGTTCGACATCAATGCTTCAGCGAAAACTTCGCGTGGGCTTTGCACGCGCCGGCCGCCTTATGGATCTGCTCGAGCAGCGTGGCGTTGTGGGCCCTTCCGAAGGTTCGAAGGCGCGAGTCGTGCTTATGACGCCTGAGGAACTCGACGGCGCAGACTGACGCCTACGATGACTACATGACCGAGAGTTTCTGGATCGAGACACTCGGCTGTCCCAAGAACGAGGTCGACTCCGACAAATTGGTCGGAACGATGCTGGCCGACGGTTTGGTGCCGGCCGACAGCCCCTCATCGGCTGACGTCGTTGTCGTCAACACCTGCGCGTTTGTTGAACAGGCTCGTCAGGAATCGATCGACACCATTCTTGGCCTTGATTCCGTTCGTGCCCCGGGGGCGCGCCTTGTGGTCACCGGCTGTATGGCCGAACGCTACGGAGAAGAACTCGCCCAGGCTCTTCCCGAGATCGATTCGGTTGCTGGTTTCGGTGTGCCGGTGACACTCGGTTCGACACGCGGTTCAAAATCGTCACCGTTTGATCTGCTCAATCTTCCTCGCCCAAAATCACAGTCGCCATGGGCCTATGTGAAGATCGCGGAAGGCTGCGATCGAGCGTGTGGGTTTTGTGCGATTCCAACGTTCCGTGGCAAACAGCGATCGCGTTCAATCGATGACATCCTCGCCGAGGTCGACGCGCTCGAAGCGCGCGAAATCGTGCTTGTCGCCCAAGACCTTGCCGCGTATGGCCGCGATCAAGGTGTGGGTGAGCGATCCATCGTTCCGTTAATGAATTCGGTTGCTGATCGAGTTGATCGAGTCCGGTTGCTGTATCTGTACCCGTCTGATCTCACCGATGAACTGATCGATGCAATCTGCTCGAGCGGAGTCCCGTACTTCGACCTTTCCCTGCAGCATGTGTCATCGCCGCTCTTGCGGGCGATGAAACGATGGGGAGACGGCGACCGCTTTGCTTCTCGTATAGCGACGATCCGTGAGCGCGAACCAGACGCTGCGTTCCGGTCTAATTTCATTGTCGGTTATCCGGGTGAAACCGAAGCCGACCACGACCAGTTGCTTGAATTTGTCGAATCTGTGCGGCTCGACTGGTGCGGGTTCTTCCCATTCTCTCGAGAGGAGGGGACCCACGCTGCCAACCTTGACAATCAGGTGCCTGAAGGGCTCGTGGCCGAGCGCCTCGCTGAACTGACCGAGCTTCAAGATCGAATGACGTGGGCAAAACGTGACGAAATGATCGGCTCGGTGGTCGAAGTTCTCGTGGATAGTCCTGGAGTTGGTCGAACATGGCGAGAAGCGCCCGAAATCGATGGCATCGTCAACCTGCCGATTGACCTCGCTCAAGGAACATTTTCAACGGTGAAAATCGTCGATGCGCTTGGCCCTGATCTTGTCGCTGAAGGCGCAACCGTTGCTGAAGACGGTGAGTCATGAGCGATCCCTCCTACGGTCCATCAGCAATCGCCACGCCCGCGAACTACGTCACCATGATCCGGATCTTGGTGTCGCCGCTGCTCTTTGCCATGATCAGCCACAACCCCAGCGGCTGGATTGTTTGGGCGCTGTGGACGGCGTTAGCTCTCACCGACGGCGTCGATGGCTGGATCGCTCGTCGCCACGGAACCACTCGCAGTGGAGCCTTTCTTGATCCGTTGGCCGACAAGGTGCTCGTCCTCGGAGCACTTTTCTCTCTGGTGGCCGTCGATCGGTTTCCGGTCTGGCCAGTTGTCGTCATTGCGGTGCGCGAGGTGTTCATCAGCGTGTATCGCATGTGGTGGGGCCGACGGGGTCTGGCGATGCCTGCCCGGAAGTCAGCAAAACTGAAGACGCTCGTGCAATCGCTGGCCGTTGGAGCGGTGCTCTTGCCGCTGACGACAGACCTTTTGTGGCTCGGAGATGGGCTTCTCTACTTCGCCACCTTCCTCGCCGTCTTGAGTGCACTCCAGTATGTTTGGGATGGAAGTCGCGCAGCTACGACGATGGAAAAAACACCGGAGATCAGCGACGCTTCCTAGGTGGCACCTAACATCGGCCCTTATGCCGGTAGGTAGCGAACTTCCACATTCGAAGATCTCGGCGCCGGTGGGCTTCCTTGAACTCTTTTATGACCTCGTCTTTGTTGCTTCGACGATGGTGCTTTCCAATGAATTTTCCCATCACCCGACTTGGGAATCTGCTGGCCTCTGTTCACTGATGTTCGTCTTGGTGTGGTTGTTGTGGTTCCACACCACGGTCTTAATGAACATTGATCGTCGCGACGACATCACGCAACGCGCACTGATGTTTCTTCAGATGTTCCTTATCTTTATTCTGACGCTTGAGTTTGTTGACCGCTCGGTTACAAACCCTGATCTTGTTGGGCTCATCTATACCGCAGCAGTATTCGTTCTTGCATTGGCGTACCACCGTGTGGTGAACAAAGAAGGTGGCACCGGAGACTGGGCCAGAGGGCGACGCAATCGCCTGATCCTCGCCGGTTTCTTGATGATCGCGGCATTTATCATCCCCGATGGAATTGACTTCATTGTTTGGGGCGTGGCAATCATGTTGCTGATCGTTCCAACTTCGGCTGCGCATTCTCGGGGTTTGCCCACCGAAGCGCTCGACGAACATCACCTCACTGAACGAGCAGCGTTACTGACCCTCGTTGTCATCGGCGAAGCATTTCTGAAAGTGGCGCTTGTCGTTTCCGAGGGTTCGATGGACTGGAGCGATGTCTCTGCCATCGTCGTCTTGTTTGTGATCCTTTTTGCGCTCTTCAGTATCTATTTTGACGATATCCCTAAAGCCGGAATCCGACCAGGGATCCTTGCTGGTGAGGCGTGGTTGCTTTGTCACCTCGTCCTGCAACTGGGGGTTATTGCGTTTGCGATCGGAATGTCGAAGTATCTCCAGATAGCCGATCGCGGTCACGTCCACAATTACGCCATCATCATTCTGTGCATCGCTTTTGTTGGCATGTTTGGGGGACTCGCGGGAATTGGATTGCTGGGGAATCGGACGCCTAAGAAACCGTTGTTGTTGCTTCGCTTGGTCACGATTGTGCTTGCGGTCGGGGGAGCATTCGCCGCTTGGGACGTCGCTACCGTGACACCCGTTATCTATGTAATTTTCCTGATGGTCGTAGCGATCGCGCATGCGTTCATCGATGAATTCCTGCAACGAAGTACCACTGTTCCGGCGCACTCAGGGATTGAGGTCGACGAGTCGGTGCTTAGAATTTCCTACGACGAGGAGAACGAATGAACTGCGAAGTTGTTGCTGTCGGAACCGAGCTTCTGTTGGGCCAAATCGTCGATACGAATTCATCGTGGATCGGTGAACAACTCGCGCTCGCGGGTATTGATTGCTTTTTGCAGGTGAAGGTGGGCGATAACTGGGATCGCATTCGCGACGCTCTGCAGATTGCACTCGATCGCAGCGATGCCGTGATTGTCTGCGGTGGCCTCGGCCCAACGCAAGATGACATCACTCGCGACGTGATCGCCGAGGTGATGGGAGTCGAACTTGTCGAAGACCCCGAAGTAATCGAACGACTTCATGAGATTTTTGGTTCACGCGGGCGCAACATGCCGATGAACAATCTTCGTCAAGCACAAGTACCCGAGGGTGCATCGCGTATCGCGCAGATGCCGGGCACTGCTCCCGGGCTCATCTGCCCGATAGGCGACAAGGTCATCTTCGCTGTTCCCGGTGTTCCGTATGAAATGAAAGAAATGGTCGAAGGCACGGTCATCCCAGAACTTCGTCGGCGCGCGGGCGATACCGGTGTCATTCGTAGTCGAACGATTCGCACCTGGGGTCACAGCGAATCCGGCATTGCCGAGATGCTTGGTGACCGGCTTGAAGAACTCGATCGCACGGGCACGGCCACGATTGCCTTTCTGGCCAGCGGCATCGAGGGTCTCAAGGTGCGCGTTACGGCCAAGGCCGATTCGGCAGACGAGGCCGATGCCGTCGTTGCTGCCGAGGTTGGTGAAGTGGCAAAAATCCTTGCCAACTATGTCTTCAGTACCGAAGATCAAACGATGGAAGAGGTTGTCCTCGACCTGCTTCGCGAACGCGGGCTTACGCTCGGGTTGGCGGAATCGCTCACGGGTGGGTTGATCGCAAGTCGGTTGGTTTCCATTCCTGGAGCGAGCGATGTTTTACGCGGTTCGGTAGTGAGCTACGCCAGTGAAGTGAAGTTCGACCTTCTCGGTGTTCCGGTCGGCCCTGTTGTAAGCGACGACGCGGTGCGCGCGATGAGCGAAGGCGCATGTCGTGTGCTCGGTTCCGACGTTGGCATTGCCGTTACTGGCGTTGCTGGGCCCGATGAACAAGAGGGCATGCCCGTCGGAACGGTGTTTATGGCCACCACACTCGATGGCGTTACCGAAACATCAATGGCGAAGTTCCCATTCAACCGCGAACAGTCTCGACAGTTCACGGTGATCACCGTGCTCGATCATCTCCGTCGTCGATTACTCGCTCGCTGAGAGCAGTTAAACGTTCGTTACACGAAACCTGCGCTAGTTCTGCGCAGGTTTGAGATCGAGCGACGCGGAGTTCATGCAATAGCGAAGGCCCGTGGGGCCGGGGCCATCATCGAAGACGTGTCCGAGATGCGCGCCGCATGCCGCGCAGATCGCTTCGGTACGCACCATCCCATGTGTTGCATCGACCACCGTGGCAACCGCGTCGTTGGTCATCGGATCGAAGAAACTCGGCCATCCGGTTCCTGAGTCGAACTTGGTGTCAGAGCTGAAGAGTTGCGC
>JAPLAE010000016.1 GCA_026393455.1 Actinomycetota bacterium | reverse complement strand
GGCGCCAACGCATCGTGCATCTTCATCCCGGCTCCTGGCGTTCGTGACGCAGTCATGGAAGCAGCCGAGGGCGGAATCGAATTCATCGTGTGCATCACCGAAGGTGTGCCGGCGCACGACGAAGCGTGGTTCTTCAACAAACTGAAGCGCGACTTCCCGAATGTGCGACTGCTGGGCCCGAACTGCCCCGGCATCATCAGCCCCGGAAAGTGCAACATCGGCATCACCGCTGGCGAAATCGCCAAGCCCGGTGGCCCGGTGGGCATCGTGAGCCGCTCCGGCACGCTCACCTACCAAGCACTGTACGAACTCAAACTTCAGGACATCGGCGTCACCACGTGCGTCGGTATCGGTGGCGATCCGGTTCCCGGAACTTCGTTCATCGATTGCCTCGAGGCATTCGAAGCCGACCCCGACACCAAAGCCGTCATGATGATCGGCGAAATTGGTGGTTCGGCCGAAGAAGAAGCAGCCGAGTTCATCAAGAACAAGATGAGCAAGCCGGTTGTTTCCTACGTCGCTGGTGTGACCGCACCCGCCGGAAAGAAGATGGGCCACGCTGGCGCCATCGTCTCCGGGGGCAAGGGCACTGCCGCCGCCAAGATGGAAGCGCTTCAAGCCGCTGGTGTTCGCGTGGGCAAGAACCCCACCGAAGCTGGCGAACTTATGGTCGAGGTTGTTCGGGAGAACGGCTGGGTCTGAGCCCCATCACAGTTGTTGTACGAAGGCCCGGCCATTGCGCCGGGCCTTCGTCGTTTTCTCTAGCGTGTCGTCATGGCTGATGAAGGACCTCCGCATCTTGTTGCTGGCGAATTCGAAACATTGCGTGCGCTCTATGACTTCCAGCGCGACTCATTCGTTCGCAAAGTGTCGGGTGTAAGTGATGAAGGCGCGGCACGCCGGTTACTTCCGTCAGACACCACGTTGTTGTGGCTGGTGAATCATCTGGCGTTTGTCGAGGAGTATTGGTTCCTGCACTGTTTCGCCGGACAGGAGTTTGCGGCACCCGATTACGAGCGTGGGCCGATTGGCATATCGCTTGAGAGCTATTCGCTGGCACGAAAGCGCGTCGATTCGGTGCTTGATGCGGCGACCGATCTCAATGCCGAGTGCGTGCAGGTGGGCAGGGGAGAGATGGTGAACCTTCGATGGGTGCTTGGGCACATGCTTGAGGAAGTCGCTCGTCATGCAGGGCACGCCGACATCATCCGAGAACTGCTCGATGGAGAGACGGGCCGCTGAACGTCCCCGTCATGGGCGCCGACTGAGCGGTACTGTCGACCCATGCATGATGTGGTGATCAGCGGGGGACTGGTCGTCGATGGTTCGGGCGCCGAACCGCGACGAGCCGATGTAGCGATTGACGGCGACACGATTGTTGCTGTCGGCACCGATGTTGGCGCGGCGAAACGCACGCTTGATGCCGACGGACGATTGGTGACGCCCGGTTTTGTTGACGTGCATACGCATCTCGACGCGCAATTGGCGTGGGATCCAATTGGAACGTCGACCTGTTGGCATGGCGTCACGTCGGTGGTGATGGGCAACTGCGGTATGACCTTCGCTCCAGTAAAAGACGGCGACGCGGAATTTCTTGCCAAAGCGATGGAAGCGGTGGAAGACATCCCCGCTGCTTCGATTCTTGAAGGCATGCCGTGGACTTGGACAACCCACGGTGACTTCTTGCGCTGGTTGGACAGCGCGCCAAAGGGAATGAACTACGGCGGTTTTGTTGGTCACGGTGCTGTTCGCTACTGGGCCATGGGTGATCGTTCGCTCGATGCAGGCTCCGATCCCACTGATGAAGAACTCGCAGTGATGGTCGATCTCGTTGATGAAGCAATGCGATCGGGAGCAGTGGGGTTTTCCACATCGCGCACTGGGCGTCACGTCACTCGTGACGGTCGCAACGTGCCTGGTACCTGGGCCGTTGAACGCGAACTCGTTGCGTTGTCGTCGGTATTGCGGGCGCACGGCCGCGGAGTTCTTGGTTGCGCGCCACGTTTTGATGGCGAAGGTTCTGGCACCGATCGTGCCCAAAGTGAAGTGGCGATCATGGCGGAAATGAGTCGCGCCGCCGGCCGACCGTTCACTTTTAACCTCACCAACGTGCTCTCGGCTCCCAATCAATGGCGTGAAGTTCTGGATTTCGTTTCAGAAGCGAATGCAACGGGTGCAAACCTGCGGCCACAAACAACCTCTCGCAGCATCGGCGTGATCTTCTCGCTTGCTCATCACACGCCGTTTGGTCGCTTGCCCGGCTGGAAGATTCTCGAAGGAAAGACGCTCGAAGAACGTGTTGCGGTGTTGAGCGACCCCTCGGTGCGCGCCCAACTCATTGCTGGTGGCGATGGCTCGGCTGGCCTCCGAGGTTGTCGCGAATATTTCGTGATGATGCCCGATCGTGGCGGGCGTTACGACTGCAATCCCGCGGAAAGTTTGGCGGCCTATGCCGAACGTGGCGGCACAACCGCGGTCGAGGCATATCTCGATCTGATCGATGAATCGAACGGTGCCGTCACGCTCAATTGGCCGATCCTTAATCAGGACTTCCCGGCTATTTCGGAAATGCTCACTGATCCGCGCATGATGCTCGGCCTCGCCGATTCGGGAGCGCACGTGGGTCAGATCCTCGATGCCAGCCAGCCCACGTTCTTCCTCTCCTACTGGATTCGCGAACGTGGTCTGATGTCGATCGGCGAAGGCGTGAACTGCCTTACTGGTCAACCGGCGGAACTCTTCGGTTTCGGTGACCGCGGCCGGCTCGTCGAAGGAGCGAAGGCCGACGTCAACGTGTTTGACCTCGACTCCTTGTTCCTTCCGCTGCCCACCTTCGAGTATGACTTCCCCGCAGGCGCCGGTCGATTCGTGCAGCGGTCGCAGGGGTACGACTGGACGCTTGTGAATGGCGAGGTCTTCATGGAGAACGGCGAGCACACGGGCGCTCTGACGGGAAAGCCTCTTCTCTCGTCCTGATAGGTTCAGCGAGGTATGCGACTCGCCGTATTGGCTTCAGGAAGCGGAACCATCCTCGATGCCATTTGCGCGGCTGGCGTGCCTGTTGCCGTCGTCGTGGTCGACCGTGAGTGCGGCGCTCAAGCGGTCGCTGCTCGCAACGGGTTGCAGTGCGAGCTCGTGCAACGACGTAGTTATGGCAAAGACTTTGACCGAGACGGCTACACCGCGGAACTTCTGGGTGTGCTCACTGGCTGGGATGTCGATCTGGTTGCTATGGCTGGTTTCGGGACCATTCTCGGCGTGGGAATGTTCGACGCCTTTCCCGGCCACATCCTCAATACGCATCCGGCGCTTTTGCCGTCATTCCCTGGTTGGCACGGCGTGGAAGACGCGTTGACCTATGGCGTGAAGGTCACCGGTTGCACAGTGCATATCGCCACTGAAGAAGTCGATGCTGGTCCGATCCTCGCCCAAGAAGCGGTTGTGGTGGAACCCGATGACACTGTCGAGTCACTCCACGAACGCATCAAAGCCGTTGAGCGCCGCATTTACGTTCAAACCATTTCCACCATCATCGAAAGGGGAAGTGTCCAGTGAGGGCTCTTCTGTCCGTTTACGACAAGTCCGGCATCGTCGAGTTCGCTCGCGAGTTGAATGAACTCGGTTGGGATCTCGTCTCGAGTGGCGGCACGGCACGGGTCATTGCCGAAGCTGGTATTCCCGTTACCGATGTTGCCGACCTCACTGGGTTTCCCGCAATCCTCGGCCACCGTGTCGTGACGCTGCATCCGAAGGTCCACGGCGGAATCCTCGCCGACCCAACGAACGCCGAACATCGCGCCGATATGGAGAAGTACGGCATCGAAGCGATCGATCTTGTGGTTGCGAACTTGTATCCGTTCTCTGCCGAACCTTCGATTGAGCTGATCGACATCGGTGGCCCAGCCATGGTGCGTGGCTCGGCGAAGAATCACGCGCATGTTGCGATCGTTACCGATCCGTCTCGCTACGGCGCGATCATTTCTGAACTGAAGGCCGGCGGTTCGGTGTCGCAAGCGACGCGCACGCAACTCGCGCGCGATGCCTTCGCGCACACTGCGGCCTACGACGCCGAAATTCTTGCTTGGTTCGACGCAGGAATGCCAGCCAAGGGCGAAACAGCAGAAGCGCCGGGCGACCTTCCAGAGACGCTCACGCTTGAACTGAAGCGCGAGCAGGTGCTTCGTTATGGCGAGAACCCCCATCAGGTTGGCGCGCGGTACTCATCTGCTGGCGAACGCGGTTGGTGGGACAGCGCCCAGCAGCACGGTGGCAAGGAAATGTCGTATCTGAATGTCTATGACACCGAAGCAGCTTGGCGTCTTGTGCATTCGATCGGTGAACGTCCCGCTGCGGTCGTTATCAAGCAAGCCAACCCGTGTGGCGTTGCTGTTGCCGACGATATTTTCACCGCCTACACCCGCGCTCACGAATGCGACCCGGTGAGTGCCTTCGGCGGCATCATTGCGCTGAATCGCGTGGTGACCCTCGAGGTTGCGAAAGCGATCGCTCCGGTGTTCACCGAGGTTCTGGTTGCGCCTGGTTATGAACCCGACGCCCTTGCCGCATTGCAAGAAAAGAAGAACCTCCGCATCCTCACTGCCGTTGCACCGGGCGCGCCCGGACTTTCGCTGCGTCCTATCGATGGCGGCTACTTGGTGCAGACACCCGACCCGGTTACTGATGACAACGCTGGTTGGACGGTTGCCACTGATCGTGCGCCGACCGATGCGGAATGGGTCGATCTCATCCTTGCGTGGCAGGTCGTCGCCAAGGTCACCTCGAACGCCATCGTGTTGGTGAAGAGCGGCCAAGCAGTTGGCATCGGCTGTGGTCAGCAGAACCGGCGCGATGCAGGTCATCTCGCTGCGGTGAAGGCCGAAGGCCGAGCAAAGGGCGGCGCGTATGCGTCCGACGCGTTCTTCCCGTTCCCCGATGGTCTCGATGCTGCAATCGAAGCAGGCGCAACGTGTGTGATTCAGCCGGGCGGTTCAATCCGCGATGAAGAAGTCGTTGCCGCAGCGAATGCCGCTGGTCTCGCCATGGTCTTCACGAGCGAACGCCACTTCCGGCACTGATTGCTTCTGATGAAATCACCGGTGCTCGGATTCAGTCATTTGCAGTTATGTGTGCGTGATGTGCGCGCCTCGGTTGCTTGGTACTGCGCGGTACTTGGCATGGATGTGATGTCGGAACACGGCGATGTGGTTGCGCTTCGCCATCGTGAGGCTCGGCTTGTCATCGTGGTGTCATCAGGCGAACCCGATGTCACTCATTCACCGATCGATCATCTGGCGTTTGCGGTGGCTGATGGTCCGACGCTTGAAGCATGGGCCGCGCATCTTCGTGCCAGCGGGCTTGTTGTTCCCGATGTCGTGGACGAACTCGGCAAGCCGTCGCTGCAGTTGCGTGACCCCGATGGCAATGCCGTCGAGTTAGTCGCGCCGGTGCCTCGCTAAATTGAGAAGCTGAATATGTCGTAGCCCAGTTGGGCGACGAGTGACGCGGTTGCATCGAGGGGTAGCCCAATGACGTTTGTGGGACTGCCATCGATTCGATGTACGAAAATCGCTGCAGAACCCTGCATGCCGTAGCCGCCGGCCTTATCGAACGGTTCGCCAGTGGCGATGTACCAGTCGATCCACGCGTCGGGCACGGGGGCGAAGGTCACGGCGGTGGTGACGACCGCGGACTCTTCGCGGCGAGTTCCGTCGGCATCGATCAACAACGCGCAGACGCCGGTGTGCACGTAGTGCACTGAATCGGAGAGTTTGCGCATGAGGGCGCGCGCGTCGTCTTCGTCGACCGGTTTGCCGAGTAATTCGCCATTCAGGTCGACGGTGGTGTCGGCAGCGATGACGAGTTCGCTGGTGCCTGCAACCGCTCCCGCCTTTTCGCGTGCGAGTCGACGTACATAGTCAGCACCTGCTTCACTAGCATGAACGGATTCGTCGATATCGGCCGGCCTCACAGCAAAGGACAAGCCAAGATCGGCAAGAAGTTCTTGGCGGCGAGGCGAGGCCGAAGCCAATACGAGTTTCATAGTCAGAGTTTCATCCACCGCTCACCGACGCATCGGCAAGGGCGTCGGGTGGGGCAGTGGCTTCGGCATCGAGCCAACCATCGGGGATGATGACTGAGTGCGGGCCGGTTTGCGTGCCGCGTGGGCGAGCGGCCGTTACTGCGTCGACGGTGAGTGAATGATCAAGGGCAGCGAGTTGATCGTCGAGTTCCGCGAACGATGCAACCAAAGTGAGTTGCCGGCGCGCCACAGAACCAACTGCGTAACCAGTGAGATACCAGCCAAGGTGTTTGCGCATCATCAACATGGCACGGCGTTCGCCAACTGATTCAGCAAGTAAGCGAGCGTGTTCCGCCGCAATGACTGTGACTTCACCCAGTGGGGGTTCGGGCCGAACCGGGCGGTCGGCGAAGACATCGGCGAGTTGACCGAAAAACCAGGGGCGACCCAAACAGGCGCGACCAACAACCACACCAGCGCAACCAGTTTGTTCCATCATCAACAACGCATCTTGAGCGGTCCAGATATCGCCGTTGCCAAGAACAGGAACATCGGGAACGGCTTCGACGAGTGCAGTGATCGCATTCCAATGAGCGCGACCGGAATAGCGCTGAGCGGCAGTGCGTGAATGAAGAGCGACTGCTTTCGCTCCGCTGTCAGCAGCGATGCGACCGGCTTCGAGGTAGGTGAGGCGTTCATCGTCGAGACCCATGCGCATTTTCACGGTCACTGGCACTCTGCCGCCCGAAGCAGCGTCGGCGGCATCAACCGCAGCGGCAACGATTGCGGCCAGAAGTCGGGGACGAGTGGGCACCGCGGCACCGCCGCCATGGCGCATGACCTTGGGGGCGGGGCAGCCGAAATTAAAATCAAGATGATCAACCCGACCCTCGCCGATTAGTCGACGAACCGCTTCGGCCACCACGACCGGGTCGGTGCCATAGAGCTGCAGCGACCGAGGAGATTCATCGGGAGCGAACGAGGCCAACTGCCAACTCTTCTCGCCGCCTTCGAGCAGGCCGCGAGCGTTCACCATCTCACTCACGTACAGGCCGGCGCCGTAGTGGCGACAGAGGCGACGGAAGGCGCTGTTGGTGACACCAGCCATCGGCGCAAGCACGACGGGCGGGTCGACCGTCAGGGGGCCGATGGTGAGAGAGCGCTGCACGAACCGTCACGCTAGCGAGGCCCGGTAGGGTCACCTCTATGACTGCGCAGGTGCTTGATGGGGAACTCGTAGCGGCCGGAATCAAGGCCGATCTGGCCGGTCGGGTCCAGGCCCTCATCGAGCGAGGTATCACCCCGGGTTTGGGCACGGTTTTGGTGGGCGACGATGGCCCTTCGTCCAACTACGTCTCCATGAAGCACCGCGACTGTGAGGCCCTCGGCATCACCTCTCACCATGCTCATTTGCCCTCCGACGCCACTCAGCAGGACGTTCTTGACGTCATCGCCCGGTTCAATGCCGATCCGGCGGTCGATGCCTACCTCATGCAGTATCCGTTCCCGAAGCATCTCGATTTCGAAGGGGCGCTGCTCGAGGTCGACCCCGCCAAAGATGTCGATGGTCTGCATCCGGTCAACCTTGGTCATCTCGTGCAGGGTGTCGATGGTCCGCTTCCGTGCACACCGGCGGGTATTCAAGCGTTGTTGGTGCATTACGGCGTGCAGATCGAAGGACGTCACGTCGTCATCGTTGGTCGCGGTCTCACCATCGGTCGACCGCTCGCCAACTTGCTTACGCTGAAGCGACCGAACGCGAACGCTGCGGTCACGGTCGTGCACACCGGTGTTGCCGACTTGGGCGCTTACACGCGTGAAGCCGACATCATCGTTGCTGCCGCTGGTTCACCCGGGCTCATTACGTCCGACATGGTGAAGCCCGGCGCTGCGGTTGTTGCTGCAGGTGTGTCGTTCGAAGGAAAGAAACTCGTTTCCGATGTGGCCGATGATGTTGCAGAAGTTGCTGGTTGGTTGTCGCCACGCATCGGTGGAGTCGGGCCCATGACTCGCGCAATGTTGCTCGTCAACACCGTTGAAGCTGCTGAACGTCGCATGGAGCAGGGCTGAACATGGCTCATATCTCCGACCTACTTGCCGCGGGCCGCACCTGTTCGTTTGAGTTCTTCCCACCGAAGACCGACGAGGCGGCGCGTGCGCTTGAACAAACCATCGCCGAACTAGCCCCGCTTGATCCGTCGTTTGTTTCGGTTACTTATGGCGCAGGTGGTTCGACTCGTGAGCGCACCCGCGATGTTGTGATCAACATCGAACGCAATCTCGGCATCACCGCGATGGCGCATCTCACCTGTGTTGGTCATACCCGCGCGCAGCTCGACTCATTGCTCGATGAATACAAAGCTGCCGGCGTCTCGAATATCCTTGCGCTTGCTGGCGATCCGATTCTCGACGATGACGGCGTGGTGGCTGATAGCGACTTTGAGTTCGCCATGGAACTTGTGGAACTCATCAAGGAAAAGGGCGACTTCTCAATCGGCGTTGCCGCCCATCCCGAGGGTCATCCTCGTTCCGAAGATCTTTATTCTGATCGCCGCCACTTGGCCGACAAATTGAACGTGGCCGATTTCGCGATCACGCAGTTCTTCTTCGAGGCCGAGCCCTACCTGCGCCTCGTTGAAGGACTTTCCGCATTCGGCTGCACTAAGCCAGTGTTGCCGGGCATCATGCCGGTCACCAACGCCGCGCAGGTTGTTCGTTTCGCTCAACTTGCTGGCGCAGAGTTTCCGCCGCACCTCGCAGACCGCTTCGATGCCATTGCCGATGATGGCGACGCAGTCCGTGCGCTCGGTGTGGAGTTGGCTAGCGAATTGTGTCAGCGCTTGCTCGACGAAGGTGCGCCGGGCTTGCACTTCTACACACTCAATCGTTCGACGGCCACGCGCGAAATCGCAGCAAATCTCGGTCTCGGCGACGCTTCGCCCGCTGGCGCGTAACTCCTCATGGCCTCAGGTGTTCCTGGACTTTTCCGTCGCGGCGCGCGACTCCTGACGAGGTATGTCAAAGCGCATCCGATCCCATTCATCATTTCGATCTTCGGTGCCGCGATCTATGCCGGCGCTGCAGTCGGCACCACAATCATTCTCGGACGCATCACCAACAACGTGATCGTTCCGACGTTTGAAACCGGTCGACCCACAGCGAAGGCCGTATGGATGAGCGGCCTTGCACTGCTACTGGTGGGCTTGTTGCGAGCATCAACAATCATCCTTCGTCGCTACTTTGCTGCATTGCTCACGTTTCGTACGCAGCGCGATTGGCGCAGGCGCCTGGCGCATACCTATCTCTCGGTGCCGTTGAAGTATCACCGTGAAACGCCAACCGGTGAACTCTTGGCTCATGCCGACGCGGACATCGTGGCGTCAAGCGAAGTCATCAACCCGCTGCCGTTCAGCATTGGTGTCGTCACTTTGGTGGTCTTTGCGATCATCAGTTTGGCAACGGTCGACTGGTTTCTGATGTTGGTCGCGGTGGTTTTGTTTCCGCTTCTGGCAATCATCAACCGCATGTACACCACCAGAGCAGAAATACCACTTGGTGAAGTTCAAGAACGTGTTGGCCAAGTCAGTCGAATCGCTCACGAATCGTTCGATGGCGTTCTGGTTGTGAAGACGCTTGGTCGTGAGGACGAGGAAGTTGATCGGCTCGAAGCTGCGGCTGATCAGTTGCGAGCGTCACGGGTTGGTCTGGGTCGAATTCGTGCAGTGTTCGAACCGATGATCGAAGCGTTGCCGAACCTTGGAATCATTGCGTTGCTGCTTATCGGTTCGTGGCAGGTTTCGATTGGCCGACTGAACACCGGCGACATCGTGCAAGCAGCGGCGTTGTTCGGATTACTCGCGTTCCCTATGCGAGTGTTCGGATATTTCTTGCAGGAGCTTCCTCGAGCAGTGGTCGTGAGTGCGCGCCTCGACAAGGTTGTTGCTGCGCCGCATGAACCGGGTTCGGCCACAGACTCTCCGCCTGCGGTCGCTGATGGCCCGCTTTCGGTGTCGTTCGAAGACGTGTCTTTCCGTTATGGCGATGACCCGCCGGTTCTCGACGGACTCGACCTCAACATCGCTGCCGGATCAATCGTTGCGCTCGTTGGCGTTACCGGTTCGGGAAAGTCCACCTTGTGCGAATTGATTCCTCGCCTGGTTGACCCCGATGGCGGCACGGTGTCGCTCGATGGCGTCGATATTCGACAGTTCGACCCCATTGCCGTGCGATCTGAAGTCGCACTCGTCTTCCAGGAAACCTTTCTCTTCGCCGATTCCGTTCGAGAGAACGTGACGCTTGGAGATCCCATTTCCGAGGATGAACTCGAGCGCGCCGGTTCGATTGCACACGCGAGCGGATTCGTTCATCGTCTTCCTGAAGGTTGGGACACGGTGGTGGGCGAGCGCGGTGTCACCCTTTCCGGAGGACAACGTCAGCGACTCGCGCTCACCCGAGCGCTTCTGCGGGGTCCGCGTGTCCTGATCCTCGATGATGCCACGAGCGCGGTTGATCCGGTTATTGAATCGGCGATACTGCGCGATCTTCGCACCTCGTTAGAAACGACGACGTTGGTCGTTGCTCACCGAGTGTCAACCATTGAACTGGCCGATGAAGTGGTGTTCCTTGATGGCGGCCGCATCGTTGCCACTGGGTCCCATACCGACCTGCTGGCGAGCAACCCCGACTACGCACGCCTCGTGCACGCGTATGTTGATCAAGAATCGATGGCGGAAGATCTCGATCATGATGACGCCGCGATTGACGAGAGTGGGGTTTCGTCATGAGCGAAAAGCGAAACCACAGTCGCGACACCGATGGCTCTTCTGATCACGATGAATTGTCGGTAGAGGCCAATGACGAACTTGCAGTGATGGAACATGCGTCCGCCTTTGACGATCCGATTGCACTCGAACACGAGGCGCTTGCGTCCTTGGCGGAAGAAAATGCCGCAAGCGAACGCCGCTTGAGGGCGATGTCAGTTCTACGGCGCGGATTTGCTCAAAGCCCTGAACTCGTTCGTGGGCTTCGACTCACTGTGCTGTTTGCCGTCGTCGGCTCTGTTGGACGTTTGGTAATTCCGG
Source organism: Actinomycetota bacterium (assembly GCA_026393455.1). Classification (GTDB taxonomy): domain Bacteria; phylum Actinomycetota; class Acidimicrobiia; order Acidimicrobiales; family Acidimicrobilacustridaceae; genus Acidimicrobilacustris. The sequence continues at coordinate 5,831 of JAPLAE010000016.1, read as the reverse complement.
TTCTTATTCAGCAGGTGATCGACAAGGGCCTGTTGGCCGACGAGGGGTTTCGCCCTGGCTTCACGATCACCGCGTGTGCTGCGGCTTCAGCGATTGTCATCGCCGTCATGTTGTTGGGGCGAGTTACCTATGTCCGTTTGGTGACTACTGCCGAAATGATGTTGCGCAATCTGCGAGTGCGCACGTTTGCTCATATCCATCGCTTGCCGATGGCGAATCACGAGTCAACGCGTCGTGGCGAGCTCACGTCAAGAGTCACAAGCGATATTGAAACTATTGCCCGCTTCCTTCAGTACGGCGCAGTGGCATGGATCATTGATTCAGTAGTTGTCATCGGAACGCTGGTAGTGATGAGTTTTTACGCGTGGCAGATGGCGGTCATTACGATCGTGGCCGCGTTGCCGGTGCTGCCGTTGTTCCGCGTGATGCAACGCCGTCAGTTGAAGGCGTACACAGTCGTGCGAAACCGAGTGGGCTCAACGCTTTCTGAAGTGAGTGAAGCAGTGCAGGGCGCTGCGCCAATTCGGGCTTACGGACTGCAACGTCGATCGCGAGCTCGTCTCGATGAAGCGATTCAGGCCCAGTACAAGTCCGAAATGAGCGCCGCCCGATGGTTCGCCTTCATGTTCCCGCTCGGCGACGCGTTTGGTGGCGTAGCGCTGGCATCGGTGGCGATGGCCGGCATTTTGTTCGGCGAGTCGTGGGGACTCAACGCCGGCAGTTTGGTGGCCTGTTTGTTCCTCGTGCAGTTGATCCTCGGACCAATTGCCGAAATCGGCGAAATTCTCGATCAGACCCAGACCGCCATCGCTGGTTGGTCGAAAGTCCTCGATGTTCTTGATACTCCGATCGATCTTGTTGAACCCGAACCAGGCGTGCAATTGCCGGAAGGCCCGCTCGAAGTGCGGGTTGAGCATCTGGGCTTCACCTATCAAACCGGCGGGCCTGTTCTGCAAGATGTGAACATCACGATTCCGGCCGGAACCTCTGTCGCAATCGTGGGTGAAACCGGTTCGGGCAAGACCACGTTTGTGAAGTTGCTCGATCGCCTTGCGGATCCCGTCGAGGGGAAGATCCTCATCGGGGGCCTTGCTCTGGAATCGGTGAATCGCACCTCACGCACCGAACGTATTCGCATGGTGCCCCAAGATGGATTCATGTTCGATACAACGCTGGGTGAGAACATTGCCATGGGGCGTGTCGGCGCAAACATTGACGATGTGCGCGCTTCGATAACCGAACTCGGGCTGGAAACCTGGGTTGCTGGTCTGCCAAGAGGGCTCGATACTGAAGTGGGGGAGCGAGGCGAAGGTTTGAGCGTCGGCGAACGCCAACTGGTCGCTCTGGCTCGTGCCCAGATGGCCGATCCCGGCTTGCTCATCCTCGATGAGGCCACCAGTGCCGTTGACCCGCGCACTGAACGTGCACTTACAACTGCATTGCATCGTTTGGCTGAGGGCCGCACCACCATCAGCGTGGCCCATCGTCTGTCGACTGCTGAACAGGCCGACCTTGTGTTGGTGTTCGACGCGGGCGTGATGGTCGAGCACGGCCCCCACGATGAATTGGTGGCACTTGGTGGTCGGTACGCCGAGCTCTACCGATCATGGTTGGGCAATACTGGCCAGCAAGCGGTGTAAAAAGTTTCCGAGAACGCCGTATTTCTGATGTACGACGCTCTAGTGTCAGCACATGGCCAGCAAAGAATTTCACGCAATGCAGGAAGCAATGGCAGCTCGACCCGTTCCGCCGCCCCCTGCCGACATCGCCGAACAGCGTTCGCGCATCGACGAGGCCATGGCACAAATGCCGCTGGCCGAAGGGACAGTCGCTGAGCCATTCGTTCGCAGCGGCGTCGCTGGCATCGAATGCCGGCCAGTTGAGTTGGCCGATGACGCTCCGATTCTTCTTTATTTCCACGGAGGCGGTTTCAGAATCGCATCCGCGCTGGCCTATCGCTCCTATGGCTCGCACCTTGCAGCGGTGCTCGGTGCTCGAGTTCTGTTGGTCGAATATCGACTCGCTCCCGAGCACAAGTTCCCCAAAGCGGTCGACGATTGCTTCGCTGTGTGGGAATCACTCCTTGCTGAAGGAATCGACACTGGCCGCATTGTGATTGCTGGCGATTCGGCCGGTGGCGGCCTCGCCGCATCGGTAACGATGCACACGCTGGCCGATGGAGTTCTACCTGCTGGCGTCATTTGTTGTTCGCCGTGGGTCGATCTCACGATCACCGCCGACACCTATGACACCAACGCAGAGTCCGACAAGCTTTTCTCGCGCACCTCGGCCGAAGAAGCAGCGCCGGCCTATCTCGGTGGTGCCGACCCGATGAACCCAATTGCTTCTCCGCTGTTCGGTGATTGGGATGGCGCGCCGCCGTTGCTCATACTTGTGGGCGATGCCGAGGTATTGCTCGACGATTCACGCAAACTCGCCGACGTCGCGAAGGCCGCAGGGGTCGAGGTCACGCTCAGCATCTACCCAGAAATGCCGCATATCTGGACGATGAGCTACCCGGCATTTCCCGAAGCCGTCGAAGGCGTTACCGAAATGGCCGAGTTCGTCGCTCGCGTCACCGCCTGACGGCTGGGTTTTTCTACTCGCTAGGCAACAGAGAGTGGCGTGATGGCATCAAGCAATGGGCCAATTTCGTCGCGCTCAACTTCGAGATCGAATCGTGATTGCAGATTGATCCAGAACCGATCGCTGGTGCCGAAATAACGAGCGAGCCGCAGAGATGTATCGGCAGTGATCCGTCGCTTCCCGTGAACGATCTCGTTGATGCGACGTGGCGGGACGCCAATCGACACGGCCACGTGATGTTGGGTTACTCCAAGTGGGAGGAGGAAATCCTCAAGAAGGACTTCGCCGGGGTGGATTGGATCGATTCTTTGATTCATTGCGACACCTTTCAGTGGTAGTCAACGCGTGGCGTCATGAACGCCAAACGTTATGGGTAATTGGTGTTTAGGACGTTGGGAAACGGCCTCGTGAGGAGCGGGTAGCGATTGCTGCCGCGTCGCGGATCTTTGTGCCGGCGTTGATCACGGTTTCGGCGTCAAGACCGGGCGGAAAGCCGGTTGCAGAAATTGCAGCAATGACTTCGCCATCGGCACCGAACACGGGTGCAGCAATTGTGCTGACATCGAATCGGCGGTTCGAGTCGAGATCGGCGACGGGATAGTTCTCGGTTGCCAGCACCGCAAATAATTCGGTGACGTCGTTGCGAAGTTGGGTGTTGCTGGGGGAGTCCGACAACGAATAGGTGCGTTCTCCGAGTTGTCGTTGCGTGTCAGAACCAGCGGTTACCGCAAAGCCTCGTGTGCGTGCGAGTTCAAGCGCAGCAACATTTCGCTCAAGCGCGACGGGGTTGGAATCAGGCGAACGCAGAAGCCACTGCTTCACTTCTGGTTCTTCGGCCCATGCGAGGAACACGGCACCAAGAGGCGGAACGAGGGGGACACGTTCGCCTTCGCGCACGCCAGGACCAAACGCGCTGTGTTCACCGGCTCTGGCCACGAAAATGATTTCATCGACGGTCCGTGCTGACACAACGACTTCAACGCCAAGTTCTGTGGCCAGCGGTTCGATTATCTGACGTGCGGCTTCAATCGCTGGGTGATGCTCAAGAGCTACGACCCCGGCTACGACAAGCGCAGGACCGAGTGCATAGGCACGGGTGGTTGCATTGCGCGACACATGTCCGCTGCCTTCAAGCACTGCGAGCGTCGCGTGCGCCGACCCCAAACTCATGCCGGTGCGTCGCACTAATTCCGTCAGCGTGAATCGCTCGGTCGGGTGGGTGACGAGAAGATCGAGAATCTGGATCGCTCGGCTGGCAGCCGGGGCGGGACGGGCCATGACAGCGCCTTCGGTTCGATTGACCGGGTGTGACCGGTGTCCTACGGTGGCCACAGCATAGCGAAGAGTTCTTCGCAATAGCGAAAACAGATGCAGATCACCTGTGTCGCTGACGCTCACGAGAGGAACCGAGCAATGACCGCGAATACCGACGGCCGACCAGCCCTCTCGAACGAACTCATCGAACAGTTCTCGCTGCACGGCCGCACCGCTGTCATTACCGGTGCTGCGGGTGGAATTGGACGCCAAGCCGCCATCACCTTCACCCAGGCCGGTGCCAACGTGCTCATCGCCGATGTCGGTGTTGCTGGTCTTGAAGAAACTGCCGAACTGGTCGCGGAAGCGGGGGGCAACGCCACGATCGTTCCCACCGACGTTTCTGATCGCGATCAGGTCAACGCACTCGCCGATGCAGCGATCAAAACGCATGGACGTCTCGACATTTGGGCGAACGTCGCCGGCGTGATTCGCTACATGAACATCGTCGATGCAACGCCCGAAGATGTTGAGTTCATCACCAAGGTGAACCTTTGGGGCACCTACTGGGGCGTTGCTGCCGCAGGTCGCACAATGACCAATGGTGGTTCGATCATCAATGTGTCCTCGGCCGGTGGTGATATGCCCGCACCGACGCTTTCGATTTACGCAATGACCAAAGCCGCCGTTTCACATCTCACTCGTTGCGCGGCCGTTGAGCTCGGAGCCAACAACATTCGCGTGAACGCGATCGCTCCCGGTTTCACCGACACGCCGATGGTGCAGTCACGCTGGACAAACGCAGACGGATCGACCAACGAGGCTGAGCGCGAGTCCTACACGGAAACTCGGGCCGCACAATCTCCGCTACACACGATCGCCACGCCAGAGGACCAATCCTGGGCGATGCTCTATCTTGCGAGCGACGCATCACGGTTCATCACCGGACAGGTGATCCGCCCTAACGGCGGCGTGGTGATGGCATGACATTCTTTCCAAACGATCAACTCAAGAACGGAACACTTCGATGACAACTGGTGACAACACTCCCGTACCCGATTTCCTTTCACGCCTTCGCGTCGATGGCCGCACGTTTGTGGTGGCCGGTGCCGGCGTTGGCATGGGACGCATGACTTCGCATGCACTCGTGCAGGCGGGCGCGAAGACCGTGGTGTGCGTCGATGTTGATGCCGATCGTGCCGCAGAGATTGCCGCCGAAATCGGTCCAGCCGGTGTTGCTTGGGTGGGCGATGTCACCACTCGTGAGGGTGCCGCGCAGCTCGCCGCCGATGCCGAAGCGATTAACGGTCGCATCGACGGGCTTGTCGACATCGTGGGCATGGCTCGTTGGGAATCCATTCTCGACATGACCGACGAGACCTTCGATTGGGAAATCGACATCTGCCTTCGCCATGCGTTCTTGTTGTCACAGGCCTTTGGTCGACTCATGTCAAAGTCTGGCGGCGGCACGATGGTGTTTATTGCTTCGGTGAGCGGGTTCACTGCTGCTCCGATGCATGCCGCTTACGGGGCGGCCAAAGCTGGGCTCATGGCGTGGGTGCAGACCTTGGCCATCGAACTCGGTGGCTTTGGTATTCGTGCCAATGCAGTTGCTCCCGGCACGATCCTCAGCCCTCGCATGGAAGCAGTGTTCAACGATGAACAGCGTGCTCTCAATGCGGGCAATGCTCCGTTGCAGAAGATGGGCGCCACCTCCGATATCGCATCGGCAGCGCTGTTTTTCTCCAGCGACATGTCGGCCTACGTGACCGGTCGCACCCTGGTGGTCGACGGCGGCGTGGACGCAAAGTTCCCGTATCCCGTCACGCTCTAAGGAGTTGCCAGACACGGTGGTCGATTGACCATCGGCAATCGGTTCTCGCGGTTTTTTCAGGGGTGCGGTGGCTGACTAGTGTCGGCTCGGCAACCTGACGTCCCTGTGGAGGACCCCCCTGTGAAGACCCCCGTTCGCGTAGCTGTCACCGGTGCTG
>JAPLAE010000011.1 GCA_026393455.1 Actinomycetota bacterium | reverse complement strand
CTCGATCCTCACCATGCCGATTCGACGTCCCTTCACCTGTTCTGCACGAAGGCGAAACTCGCCTTGTGTAGTGCTCTCACCCTCGAACGGTACGTGACCGAGCAGGTGAAACATCAAACCGCCGATTGTGTCCCAATCACCTTCGGGCAAATCGACACCAACTAACTCGCTGACTTCATCCATCGACATACGCGCTTGAACGCGTAAATCGCCACCAGGAAGTCGTTCAACCATGGCTTCTTCATGATCGAATTCATCGACGATTTCGCCAATGAGTTCTTCGATGAGGTCCTCAAGCGTCACCAGACCAGCGGTGCCGCCATATTCATCGATCACCACGGCCATGTGCGCTTTCCGAACTCTCATTTCCGACAGCAGCTCGGAAATCCGCTTGGTCTCAGGGACGAAATACGTCCGACGGGCGTAACGCGCCACCCTCGAGGACTCGCGCCCAGTGCGAGAGGCGCGAATCAAATCCTTGACGTAGGCAACACCGGTGATGTCGTCAATGCCTTCGCCAAATACCGGAACACGGCTGCGGCCATCGGCGAGCGCTGCATCAAGAACTTCGGCCACCGTGAGCGAATCGGCCATCGCCAACATGTCCGGGCGCGGAACCATGACCTCGCGACAGATCGTGTCACCGAATTCGAAGACCTGTTCGATGAGTTCGCGCTCTTCCTCTTCAAGGATGTCTGCCGAAACTGCTTGATCGGCAAGCGCAAGAATCTCCTCTTCAGACACAAACGGTCCGCCTTTCAGACCTTTTCCCGGTGCAATCACATTGGTCAGTCCAATGAAGACGCGCACAACAATTCGGAGCGGCCAAAAGCGAGCCAACACCCAAATCACTGGCGTCACTATGCGCGCAGCGCGCTCGGTGTGATCAATCGCCCACGTCTTCGGCAACGCTTCAGCAAACACAAAGACGAGAACGACATCGATAACGACGACGGCTGCGACACCCCAAGTGTCGAACACTCGATAGGCCAAGATGCCAACCAACGTTGCTTGCACAAGCTGACACGCGATCAATACAAGCATCACGCCATTGAGATATTCCTCAGGGTGTGAAACGAGAGCAACGACTCGCTTGCTCCCCCATCCGCCCGCATTTTCAATCGCGTTCGCCTTTGATTCGGTCATGCGATTGAGGGCCGTTTCGGCCATCGCCAAAAACGCAGTGACGACTAAAAGGACGAGCGCAAAGCCCATCAGCCACATATCTGTTGACGTAAGCGTTGCCGCCACTACAGCAGAGTTCATGCCCATGGATCAGCAGCGAGTGGCCCGTAGTGGGCATCGAGCAATTCCCGCTCGCGGTTCTGCATCTCGAGTCGTTCAGCCTCTTCGGCATGATCCATGCCCAGAAGATGCAAGATCCCGTGCACGACCAACAACGCGAATTCATCACTCAACGAACCAGCGTGTGTCGGAGCATTGCGTTCTGCAACCAAAGGACAAATCACCACATCGCCAAGCAACAACGGGAGATCTTCCGGATCGTTTTCAATCCGATCAGGCCCAGGCCCACCGGCATCAGGCCAGCGACCGGGAACATTTGGTTCACCATCAATAGGAAACGACAGCACGTCGGTGGGCCCATCGGTTTCCATGAACCGCAGATTGAGATCACCAATTGTTTCCTCGTCGACAAACATCACCGACAATTCCGCTTCACCTTCAACGCCTTCATCGGCAAGTACAGCAAGCGCAAGCTTCTGCCAACGCTCAACATCAATCGTGATCGCTGCTTGTTCATCGGAAACAAAAACAGTGACGACACCTTCGGCGGGACCGCGTCGTTTCAATCGACGACGACGAGGAGGCTCGTTCAACGCTTCGGCGCGTTCTCGTACGCGGTCACGATGTCCTGAACAATGCGATGACGAACGACATCGCTGGCGGTGAGCTTGACCCATTCCAGTCCCTCGATGCCGGAAAGGATTGGTTCAAGTTCAAGCAGACCACTTCGTCCGCCCTGAAGATCGATCTGGGTGGTATCGCCGGTAATGACGACCTTTGATCCAAAGCCGATACGAGTGAGGAACATCTTCATCTGTTCCGGAGTCGTGTTTTGAGCTTCGTCCAAAATGATGAACGAACCGTTCAATGTGCGACCGCGCATAAACGCCAGCGGCGCGACTTCGACTGTTCCCCGGACGCAGATACGGATCGACCTTGGCCATCATGTCGCCGGGCAAGAAACCCAGACGCTCGCCGGCTTCAACTGCAGGACGAGTGAGGATGATGCGCTCAACTTCTTTTGCTTGAAGCGCTTGCACTGCCATCGCGACAGCGAGCCAACTCTTGCCGGTACCGGCGGGACCGACGCCGAACGTGACGATGTTCTTGCGGATCGCGTCGATGTATTTCTTCTGCCCACTCGTCTTTGGTCGCACCATGCGACCACGAGAGTTGCGCAACACATCGGTAGTGAGGACTTCGCTGGGACGTTCGTCGGCTCGAACCATTTCAATACTTCGACGCACCGACACCGGTTCAAGCACCTGTCCTTGCTGCAGAAGCACAACAAGTTCCTCGAACAATTTACCGACCATGCCAGCTTGGCCGCCAGAGACCGTGATCTCGTTGCCGCGCACATGAACATCGGCCTCGGGAAAGGCGTCTTCAATGAGGAGAAGCAACTCGTCTCGATGACCGAGGAGACCGGTCATGAGGTGGTTGCCGGGGACGTGGACGTTCACTGTTGTGCTGGGCATCTGGTCCGTAATCCTAGAAGGGCCGGACGGCTCATCCGCTATGGAGGCGGAAGGCTGATCATCAGACGATGGAAGCCGTGACTGATCCCGCCCTCCGCCAACTCCTTGACTCGGCTCGCTCCTCCGATTCCTCACGCTCACGGGCGGGTTTCGCAGCGCTTCACCGACACCGAGCCGATGACGCAACACTCGTTGGGCTTCTCGCCAACCTTGCCGAGTGCAAGGCATTTGTGTCCGTTACGACAACGACCGGGGCTGAACTGTTGGGCACGATTGCGGTATCAGGGCTCTGCGGCATCGTGCTTGAGAAGAGCCAATCAGACGCATCGCTCATCCGAACAGCGGCGATCGCATCGGTGAGAAGCGTCAGCCATCTGCGCCTTGATGGAGATGGCATCCCTCAAGCATCAACCTCGTGGCCAACGTTTCTCTCTTCGCATATAGAACTCGGCGAAGAAATCTCACTCATGGTCAGCGCACAACATTTAACCGGAAACGTCGTCAGTCTCAACCGATCGCTGCTCGTTCTCGGTACACCAGATGGCGGCGCGTTTTACGCCGTTGTCGATGAGATTGATGAGGTTTCGATCCGCGTTCCGGGTTCGATCCGACACGACTGAATGAACAGATCGACATCGCGCCGTTTCACCCTGATCACGCGGCCGAATCGATATGCGGCCAGACGGCCTTCGTCGATGAACCGATAGAGCGTGCGCGACTGCACTCCGAGATAGTCCGCAACTTCGGTGGTACTCATCCATCCATTCGGATCGTCGATCACAACGTGAAGGTAGGAGAAACCGCCAAATGAAGAAATAGGTCTCGCGACCTCTTCCCCTCGGGTGCAGTCGTCCGTACCGTGCGACGCCCACAAGAGGTGTCAGGACCGGAGAGTGAACCAAATGCGTCGTCCCCGAGCAATAGTCCCCGAAACGCTGCAACGTAATCACACAACACCGATACGACGAACAAGCATCCGGCGTCCAGGTAAACCGAACAGTCGCACGATTGTGGGCGGACTCCTCGTGAGTACGGCGGCTCTTGCGGCATTCCTCATCGTGACCGGAGCAGGCGGAACTCCCCAACAATCGATCGTCATCTCTCGTCGTGCGCTCGCTGCCGGAGAACGGCTCGACACTTCAACGCTCACGACAACAACGGTTGAACGAAAAACCGCCAACAGATTTCATGGATTCACAACAATCGACCAGTTAGCTGGAGCAGTCGCATTAGCTCCACTCGGAGAGGGAGAGCTCGTTCAGCGCAGCGCGGTCCTCACTGGCGGACCGAGTGAACCAACACGGGAACTTTCTTTTCCTATTGACCGTGATCGCGCATTGAACGGCGACTTACGGTCGGGCGAACGAGTCGATGTTCTCGCGACCTACGGCTCAGGGACCGATGCTACGACCACCGTTCTGGCCCGAGACGCAAACGTGATCCGCATCGCTGACGCAAAGTCGGGCACATTGGGCTCCTCCGGAAAACTCATCATCACCTTGGCCCTCGCTTCTGCCGATCAGCTACTCGATGCTGCTCACGCCGCGCAGGTTGCATCAATCACTGTCGTTAGATCCACACTTGCTGGCAATACCGTTGGCACCCGATCATCAACGACCGGCCCCCTCGCTCGAGCATCGGTAGGTCGATGATGCACGACGAACATTTTACGGTTCTTGGTGTTGCTCGACCCCGCACGGCATGGCTCGCCGAGGTCGGACGTTGGGCGAATTCATCAATGTTGCCGATCGAATTCATCCGCTGTGTCTCGGTCGATGAAGTTCGCTCCCGCCTCCTCTCTACCCGCCGACACTCTGCCGTCCTTCTTGGAGAAGACTGCGTGGGGGTCGATCGCGACATCATCGAAACAGCGCGTGATGCCGGTTGTGTCCCCATTGTCGTAACCGAATCAACCGCGCGGCGGGATTGGGCTCTCCTTGGTGCCAGCAGCACGTTGATCCAGCCGGTTTCTCCCGCACAGCTCCTCGCAGCGCTTCGTGAGCACGCCATTGGAGTCGAGCGACGAACGCCGACGTCTAGTCCTGCGATCGCTGTCGAAACGTGCACCGCCGGGAGACTCATAACGGTCCTCGGACCAGGAGGCACCGGAACATCAACGACTGCGATGGCACTCGCATCGCATTTCGCTGCAGACACTTCCGCGAAACGAGAATCGACCGACCAGCGGGTTGCTCTCATCGACGCGAGTCTCAATGGCGACCAGGCACTTCTTCATGATCTCGGCGACGTTGTACCCGGGCTCCAAGAACTTGTAGACCTTCACCGAACGGCCAATCCGTCAGTTGGCGATGTTCGAAACCATTTTTGGTTCACTCCGCGCCACGGTTACGACGTTCTTCCCGGCTTACGTCGACATCGAGACTGGTCAACGCTACGACGTCGAAGCACGCTGGCCGCATTGGCTTCCATTCTCAATGCATATGGCATCGTGGTTGCTGATGCCGACTCCGACGTCGAAGGCGAGGAGCAGACCGGGTCCATCGATATTGAGGATCGGAATTTTCTCGCACGAGAATTAGCAACGAACGCAGACCTCGTTGTTCTTTCTGCTCGTGGTGGCATCAGCGGCCTGAGTCGGTCACTTCAAACATTTCGCGACCTCGTCGAACTTGGAGTGCAAACCGAACGTGTACTTCTTGTCGTCATCGGAGCACCTCGATCGACCCGCCAACGATCTGAACTCACTCGAACAGCTCTGAGACTCTTCAACGAAGCCGTTCCCTCGCATTCGCTGGCCACTCCAGTAATGGTTCCGATTCGGCGCGATCTCGAACCCTTCTTTCACGACGGCACAGCTCCACCGCTTTCGGCACTCGGATCAATTTCCGCAGCCGTTGCTGAACGACTCGACCTCATCGCCCCGTTCGAACCTCGCCCAAATTTTCAGCAAGCCCCTGTCCCCATTGTCCCGGGGCACCTTGGGAGGACCGCATGACCACCGCTCCGCTCATCGACGTCGAAACATTGGTGCAGGCTCGGGCCAAAGATGACGCCATCGATCTCTCAACCCCCGAAGGCCACACGCTCCTACGCGCGCTCATTGACGACGAACTGCGTCGCTGGGCAGACGACGTGAGACACGGCCGTCGATCAGTCGTCATCACCAATCCCGAAACACTCGCGTTGCGCGCGTGGCAAAACCTCGTGCAATACGGGCCACTTACCAACCTTCTCAGCGACGCCGACGTTTGGGAGATCGAGATCAACGCGCCAACAGAGATTTTCGTTAAGCGTCATCGCGGCACGAGTGGGTATCACCACGAAACCTTCCATGACGACGACCACGTCATTCGCACGCTTACAAAGCTTCTTGACGACTCTTCGACGAGCCACCGGAAACTTGACGCGACCGAGGGCCTGCAGGATGCACAGCTCGACGATGGATCGCGCCTCCACATTGTCCACGGGGATCTCACGCGCGGCGGTCACCTCATGGTCAATATTCGTCGCTTTACGGGCGTTCCATTCACCAGTCTCGATCAACTTGTTGCTACCGACACGCTGAGCAAAAACGCAGCGGATTTCCTCGCTGCGGCGATTCGATGCGGCACGACGACGCTCTTTGCAGGTGCCCCTGGCTCAGGGAAGACAACCCTCTTGTCCTGTTGCCTAGGTGAGCTTGATCCGGCGAAACGGGTCGTCATCGCCGAGGAAGTCTTTGAGGTCGATGCGCCACTTCCAAACGTGGCCAGCATGCAGACACGCGCCGCTCGGGTCGACCGGCCTCCTGTAGATCTGCGCCGACTGGTCGCCGGATTTCTTCGCATGGCCCCCGATGTTGCGGTCGTGGGCGAAGTTCGTGACCGAGAAGCGCTTCCACTTCTCCTCACACTCTCTTCTGGGATTAAGGGCTACACAACAATTCACTCCGCACATGCTCGGGGCGCGCTTTCTCGCCTTCGCTTCCTCGCAGAACTTTCCGATGCCGGATCACTTCCGCATGGCGCACTCACCTCACTCGTTTCCGACACGATTGACCTGGTGGTGTTCAGTCACCGAACGCCTGATGGACCTCAAGTGGCCGAAATTATTGCCGTCGAGGAACAATTGGTCGATACATCCAGCGGTGCATTTACCGTGACCGACCTCTTCACCCGCAGATCCCACGCCGAACCACTCGCATGGACCGGGCTCTTTCCTCAGAGGCTTTCGCATCTTTTTTCAGCAGCAGGAAGCGACCTCACGTCGGTGCTCCAATGACCGCGCTGCTTCTCGCTGCCATGTCGGGCTACGGCATTCATCTGTTGTACACGGCACGCCTACTTGGTTGGTCCGGACTCGGGCCAGCACCTTTCTCCCCCTCTACGAAAAAGAGGCGGCCCACGAGTTCGGAATGGATGGCCCAAGCCGGCCTTCATTCGGTTGCGGCGAGTGAGTTTGTTCTTGCAATCAGTTCAATGTTCCTCCTCGGCGCACTTATTGCTCTTGCCCTTTTTGGATCAGTGCTGCCGATGCTCGCAGGAGGCATCTTCGCTGCGTCGTTTCCTATTGCGGCATATCGCCAACGTCGGCGTAACCGACTCGCGATTGCCCAAGACGCGTGGCCCCGAATGATTGAAGAGCTTCGACTTCTCACGTCATCGGTCGGGCGCTCACTCCCCCAAGCACTTTTCGAAGTGGGCGCAAGTGGTCCCGAAATAATGCGCCCAGCGTTCAGCGCGGCACAACGAGAGTGGATGCTTACAACTGACTTTGAAAAAACACTCGGGGTTCTTCGCGAGTTGCTCGCTGATCCAACCTGTGATGCAACGTGTGAAACCCTTCTCATCGCACACGAACTTGGTGGAACCGGCATCGATCGTCGGCTCGCCGATCTCGCTCAAGACCGGCGCGACGACGTCGCCTACCGCAAAGATGTTCGAGCGCGTCAGTCAGGTGTTCGCTTCGCTCGTCGGTTCGTACTGCTCGTTCCGCTCGGCATGGCCGCTGCAGGTCTCGCCGTTGGAAACGGCCGAAGCGCATACACCACACCAATTGGTCAACTCGCCGTCCTAAGCGCGCTCGCCATGATGGCCGCGTGCTGGCGATGGGCTGGTCGAATGCTCCGCCTTCCCACCGAGGATCGAGTCTTCGCCCGATGAGACAACCACTCAGTTTTGTGCTGCTCCTCGCGTGGCTCGGGCTCACGCTGCTCCTCGGTGAATTGCGGTGGTTTCGACGACGCCCCCTGATCGACAGAGTCCGCCCGTATCTCTTCGGCCTCTCTTTGCCATCGGAGGTCGACGAATCTCACGTGGTTGTCCGGGTACTCGGCCCCCTTGCTCGGGACATTGGCGCAGCAGTTGCAAGATTCTCGGGCGTCACCGAAGACCTCGCCACGCGACTCGAACGAATTCACAGTCCGTTTGATCCCACCTCGTTCCGCCTTCGACAACTTGGCTGGGTCACAGCCGCTCTAAGCGGTGCGTTCCTCGTCGCTTTCGCTGCGCACCCGCCCCTTCCTCTGTTTGTCCTCCTGGTCGCAGGAGCCCCAGTTCTCGCATTCCTCATCGTTGAATCCCAGCTCTCACACCAGTCGAAGGATTGGAAGCGCTCCCTTGTCCTTGAATTGCCGGTTGTCAGCGAACAGCTCGGCATGTTGCTCTCCGCCGGTTACTCACTCGGCGCTGCGCTGCAACGTCTTTCACGACGCTCAGGTGGAGTCCTCGCACGAGACCTCCGAAGAGTCGTCACAAGAGTCGCTCATGGCGTCGATGAAACCACCGCTCTCCGTGAATGGGCCACAACTGCGGACGTACCCGCTGTCGGACGCCTCGTCGGCATCCTCGCTCTCAACCGCGATGCCGGCGATCTCGGCAGTCTCATTACCGATGAAGCGCGAGCTGTTCGGGCAGAAGTGCACCGAGACCTTGTTGAAATCATCGAAAAGCGCGGACAACAAGTCTGGATTCCCGTCACTGTCGCGACTCTGGTTCCTGGACTTCTTTTCCTTGCAGTTCCCTTTACCGAAGCACTTCGTCTCTTCACTTCCACCTAACTCATTGCGGTCTCGTTCCTCAGAACATTCCAGCCACTTAAAGGAGCAGTCATGAACAAGAACCAGTACGAGCCAACCGCTGCTATCGGCACTAACAAATCCCCCGAACGGGGACAACGTTGCAAAAGCGACCGCGGCGAGGGAGTCATTTCAGCTGCTATCGCTGTATTGATCATGGCTTTTCTGGGCGCGGCAATGTGGGTTGGTTTCCAGCAAATGTGGAAGACGACGGAAGCCACTACAAACGACAAGATCACCCAGATCGGCTCCGAATGAGGTCACGTCGAGGATTGAAGGCCGGCTCCGACATAGGGGCCGGCCTCATCTCGACGATTGCAGGCCTCCTCGTGTTTTTTGCGCTGTTGCTTTTTGCGACCCAGACGCTCATCGCCCTCTATGCGCGATCTGTAACAACCAGTGCCGCATACGAAGGAGCGCGGCTTGTGGCGGGAGCCCGAACTCCCCACGACATGTCGCCCATTCCAGACGAAGCACGCGTTCATGCGGAATCCACTGTTCGATCACAACTCGGAGCATTTGGAGATCGGATTGAACTCGACTGGGCCTCAACTACATGGGACACCATCGCGTTAACGGTTCGAGCACGTCCGCCCAGTTTTCTCTGGGACAGTTTGAAAGGGACCGGAGCTCCCCGAATCGAACGGACCGTTCGCGTTCGGGTCGAGCAGATGCAATGAAAAGTCAACGATTTCAAGGCGACTGCGGACAAGTTGGAGGAATTGAAGTCATTCCCTTTGGGTTCCTCACGTTTGTCATCGCAATGCTGGTTATCGCGAATGCCTGGGCAGTGATCGATGCTGATCTTTCGACAACGAGTGCTGCACGGGAGGCAGTCCGCGCTTTCGTCGAAGCTCCCGACGAAGAAAGCGCCCAAATACGCGCCGAATCAGCAGTACAACAGGCGTTCCAAGGCCAGGGTCGCAGCACAGGCGCGACATCTCTTTCGATTTCGTATACCGGATCTCGCGGATGGTCTCGTTGCAGCCGCGTCACGGTCACTGTTCACCACCCAGTCCACGCGATCAGGGTCCCCCTCATCGGGGGATTCGGTCATGGATTCGATGTTGTTGCCTCTCAAAGCGAAATCATTGATCCGTTCCGAAGCGGCTTACCAGGGGATGCTCAGTGCTGAGTCACAGGCGAAAACAGGGAAGCAAAACAAGAGGTCATCGGGTCCGGGGCGAGAGTGGAACTGTCCTGATGCTTATGCCAGTTGCTGTTCTCATCATGTTTGTGCTCGGTGCGATCACTGTCGATCTCACCGCAGTACACGCCGGACAAAAAGACCTCCTCGCAGCAGCGACCGATGCTGCGAACGACGCAGCCACCGCAGGACTTGACGAGGCCGCGCTCCGCGCCGGCCGCGGCTACCGCCTTGATCCCTCAAGGGTGTGGCTTGTTGCTATCGATGTCCTCGCCACGAAAGGCATTCTCGACAACCTCGTAACGGGACCTGATGTATCCATCAACCCTGATGGTTCGGTCACAGTTTCCCTTGCCAAACGGGTACCTCACCTCTTTGCCCGCGCGCTTCCGGGTGCCCCAGACGACGAACTCGTGAGGGCAACTGCAACCGCATCGGTACAGCAGCGCTGAATTCAACTCTCGTTTCGTCACCACCCCCTTCTTCGCCGTACCCTCAAACCCGATGACTGGGGAGCACGAGTTCACATCTGAGGAGGAGTTCCGCGGCGAGGCCGAGGAAGCGCTTGTCGATGGCGATCGCACATTCGACTCCAAAGAGATCTCGGTGGTTCGAGCGGCGCTGGCAAACCGTGACTTCCGCACGATGTGGCTCAGCAGTTTGGGTTCCACCGTTGGAACGTGGATGCAGAACGTCATTTTGGCGGCGTTCGTTTACACCGTCACCAAAAGCGCGTGGCTCGTCAGCCTTGTGGGCTTCTGCAATCTTGTTCCCCAACTTCTCTTCGCAACGTTCGGCGGAATCATCGCTGACACGTTTGATCGTAAGAAACTGATCTTCTGGCTCTCTCTTGAGCAAATGATTTTTTCGCTGGCTATCGCCTGGATTGTTCGAACGACCGACTTCTCGCGACCTGCGCTGCTCTTCGCCGTGTTTGCTGTCGGAACTGGTGCCGCGTTGCAGGGTCCGGTGTTTCTCGCAGTTACGCCATCACTTGTTCCGAAAGAACATCTGGCAGGAGCGATCTCGCTCAACTCAGTAAGCATGAACGTGTCCCGTGTCATTGGCCCGGCAATTGGTGCGGTCTTGTACGTATGGATTGGCGCGTCGTGGGTCTTCGTTCTCAACGCCGCGACCTACGTGATCATCATGGTGGGCGTTACGTATGTGAAGGTGCCCAAGTTCGAACGAAAGCAGGGTGAGAGCAAACTCGATCGCCTGGTTGGCGGATTCCGGTATGTGCGCCAAGACCCTGTGGTCTTCCGAGCAATCTGCACGGTGTTGTTGTTCTCCCTTTTCTGCATGCCGTTCGTCGTGCTCTTCCCGGCAATGGCCTCGGTTGATTGGCATGTCTCCACTAAGTCGACGCTTTACGGATTGCTCTATGCCACATTCGGTCTTGGTGCGGTTGTCGGCGCCCTTTCTGTTGGAACGTTTCTTTCAGGCCACAAAATTGAGACCGTGCTGCGTTGGGCATTCGTTTTCTTCGGTGCATCTCTCGCGACATACATCACCATTGACATTGCAGCCCTCGCGTTCCCCGTGGGCTTTCTTCTTGGCTTCTTCTATTTTGTTGTCGTCACGTCGCTGTCAACGATCTTCCAGTCGCGTCTTGACCACTCCATCCGCGGGCGCGTGAGCGCAGTGTGGATGATGTGCTTCGGCGGCACCGTTCCTGTTGCGGGGCTTATTGCCGGTTGGATCGTGAGTCATTCAACGGTAAATACAGTCGTGTACTTCGGCGCCGCATTTGCGCTCTTCCTCGCGTGGTTTGCCGATCTTCGACCGCCTGAAGAGCGAAAAGGGTTACGCGAAACACTCAGCCGTTAGTCAGCCAGCAAGAAGTGCAGTCGCGAGACGCTCGAGGCCGGCGACACGGCTGCCCTTCACCAATACAGCGTCATTTGCATCAAGCGATCCGAGGGCGGCAACTGCTTCATCGATCGTCGACACTGTTTGCTGTGCGCTTGCGCTGTAGCCATCAGTGCCGAACGCTATGAGGTGAATGCCGAGTTCCTTCGCCACTGACGCAACATAAGCATGCGACTCAGCGCTTTGGTCCCCGAGTTCGGCCATTGGCCCAAGCACTGCGTAGTGACGAGTCGCCGGCAATTGGGCCAGAGAACGAAGCGCTGCTTCCATTGAGGCCGGGCCGGCGTTGTAGGCATCGTTGAGAATTCGTGCACCCGATGGCGCAACGTGGAGTTCCATGCGCCATGGCGAGAGTGCTGCTTGTTCAAGACCATCGACGACATCGGCCATTGGGACATCCCACAGAAGAGCTAGGGAAGCGGCGGCCAAAGCATTGCTGACGTGATGCGCTCCCCTGACCCCGAGGTGAACGGCAGCAGTCCCCCATTCCGACTCAAGTTGGAACTGCGCACGAAGATCATCGCCGACCACGACGTTCGAGGCTCGAACGTCGCCGTCACTGAGCCCAAAGGTGATCGTTCGTGCTGAAGTTCGCGATGCCATTGCGGCAACACGTGGGTTCTCTGCGTTCAGAATGGCAACGCCATTGGCCGGGAGCGATTCAACGAGTTCGCCCTTTGCTCGAGCAATGTCATCAAGGCCCCCCATGAATTCTGAATGAGCAATTTCAATCGCGGTAACGATTGCGACGGTCGGTCGCGCAATAGCGCAGAGCTCTGCGATATGACCGTCGTCGCGCGCTCCCATCTCAACGATTGCAACTTCGGTATCGGTTACCGCGTTCACAAGTGTGAGCGGCACGCCGAGCTCGTTGTTAAAACTCTTCTCATTCGCAGTGGTGACATATCGACGCGCCAGGACCGCCGCAGCAAGGTCTTTCGTAGATGTCTTTCCTACCGATCCTGTAATTCCAGCGACTCGATTGGGAAGTCGGCCGCGGGCGTATGCGCCCAGCAGTGAGAACGCGATCTCGACATCGGCCACTTCGATCGTTGCCAGTCCGTCAATCGCTCCGCGCGAACTGAAGGTGGCGACTGCCCCGCCTTCACGCGCAGCACCGATGTAGTCATGGCCATCGCGCTCGCCGCGAAATGGAACAAAGAGCTGCCCGGGTCGAATCAGCCGGGAGTCGAATCCCGCACCATCGACCGCAACGTCGGACCCAGAGAGGGTTCCGCCGACGGCGGCAGCGATGTCAGCAGCCCGGAATTCCACGCCTTCACCCTACGGGACGGACATCAGGCCATCAGTCGCCGGGCTACGGTGCCATCCATGTCCGGCCCGGCCCGCATTCGACTCGTCGTCCTCTTTGGTGGGCAATCGGCCGAGCACGACATTTCTCGAGTCACGGCTCGCCATGTTCTCGCTGCGGCCGACCCCGCTCGCTACGAACTCACCGCCATCGGCATCACTCGCGAAGGAACCTGGGTACGTTGCTCTACCGACGTTTCGTCATTCGGTGATGCCATCGAAATTGTTGGCGAAACGGTGAACCCCTTTTCCGCACTCACCGCTGGCTCGGTCGTCTTTCCGCTTCTTCATGGCCCTATGGGTGAAGACGGAACGCTCCAAGGCCTTCTTGAACTTGCTGGTGTTCCGTTTGTCGGCTCGGCCGTACTCGGTTCATCGGTAGCGATGGACAAGATGATGGCGAAACACGTGGCCGATGCTGCCGGCATTGCACAAGCAACCTGGCGCGGGCTCCATGCCGATGAGCTCACTGGCGCGGCATCTGATGCAGTGCTTGACGCAATCAGCGACGAGCTCGGGTTCCCGATGTTCGTCAAGCCCGCCAACATGGGTTCTTCCATCGGCATTTCAAAAGTTGACGCTCGTTCAGAATTGCGCGCCGCCATTGACGACGCTCTTCGCTACGACGAGTGGCTCGTTTTCGAAGAAGGTGTTGTCGGTCGCGAAATTGAAGTTGCCGTGCTGGGCCACACGACCTCGCCACGCGCGTCCGTTCCCGGCGAAATTGTTCCCGGCGCTGACTTCTACGACTTCGAAGACAAATACGCGACAGGTGCTGCTCAATTGCACATCCCTGCGTCGCTCTCTGACGACGAAGCAACACAGGTGCGTGAACTCGCATGTCGTGTGTTTCGGGCCTATCGAGCCGAAGGGCTCTCTCGTGTTGATTTCTTCTTTGAAAGCCCTGGCCGTGGCTGGCTGCTCAATGAAATCAACACGATTCCCGGATTCACGCCGATTTCCATGTACCCGCAAATGTGGCAAGCCAGTGGCCTTCCCTACCGGGCACTGATCGATGAACTCGTGAGCCTGGCGATCGAACGCCACGCCACCGTTTCTCGTTATCGCGGCGCCTGAGCGTTCAGCGCCTGCGGGGCAACCATCGCTGCGTGCAGAAATGACAACAACTCACGACGACGAACGACGGTGCTGCGCAACGTGGGTTCAATGCCAACAGCGCGCAATACTTCAACTTCGGTAGCTGCACCAAGAACAGTTGAATACGCCGAAACAAGCAACAAGCCAGAGTCACAACGTCGGATACGACCCTCGTCCATTTCCCGCTCGAAATAAGTAGTGGCGCGAGAAACGAACGGCTCGAGATCAGCAGTCACTCGTAATGACGCGTCGCCTCCGATACGGCTGATCTCGCGAATGAAACCGAGAAGTTCAGGACGACGCATGGCCACGCGGAAGATGCGGCGCACAATCGACTCAACCCGACTCCACCCTGAACCTTCTTCCGACAACGCTCCGTCGAACTCGATGATGAGTTCAAGAGCGGCCCGGTCGATGACGGCATCCAGCAGAACTCGCTTCGAGGGCCAGTGATACAGGATCGCCTGTTTGGTGATCCCAAGATCTGCGGCCAAATCGTCGAGGGAGACCGAATCGAATCCCTTTGTGCCGAACGATTCAAGGGCCACCGACAGAATTCGGTCCTCGGTAGCTCTGGTTCGAGCGGCTCGGGATCCCTTGGGGGGACTGGTGATGACGGCGGCCACGGCACAAGTGTAGACGATTCACTTACCAAGTGGTAAACATTGATCGTGATTCGTGAAGCACTCGCCGGTAAACGGCTCTTCATCACCGGCACCACCGGTTTCCTCGGCACCAACCTGCTTGAGCGACTGCTCCGTTCGGTGCCTGATTGCGAGATCGTGTTGCTGGTGCGTCCAGGCCGACGTTCCACCGTTGAACAACGCGTGGCTCGCGAGATTCTCAAGAACGACGCCTTCGATCGTTTGCGTGCCGAACTCGGCAAAGACGGATTCGCCGAAATGACCGCCCGCCGCATTACTTCCGTCGCTGGAGACGTGAGCCGCGACGGCCTTGGTCTCGACGACGCCGGTCGTGCGATATTCGCCAGTTGCGACACCATCATTCATTCCGCCGCATCGGTGAGCTTTGACTCTCCCCTCGATTCGGCCGTTGAAGTCAACCTTCTTGGCCCCACTCGAATCGCTGCCGTCTGCAATGAACTGGGCGTTACTCCCCATCTTGTCGCCGTTTCCACGTGTTATGTCGCTGGCAATCATCGTGGTGCCGCTCCCGAACAACTCGTTGATCAGAGCCACTTCTTTATCGACGTTGATTGGCGCGCTGAAGTTGAAGGCGCCCGTCGTGCCCGTCGTGATGCCGAAGCCAATAGCCGTACGCCCGAGAAACTCGTGGAATTCCGCAAACAAGCACGCCGTGAACTTGGTGCTGCGGGCACTCCCCTTCTCGCTGAAAAGACTGAGCAATTGCGTGACCGTTGGGTGGCAGACCGCATGGTTGAGGCCGGTCGCGCCCGTGCCGCATCGTTGGGTTGGCCCGACGCATATGCCTACACAAAGGCACTCGGCGAACGAGCGCTTGTCGAAACTCG
>JAPLAE010000115.1 GCA_026393455.1 Actinomycetota bacterium | reverse complement strand
TTCAGAATTCGGAGCAGCGAACGAGGGTGCGCTGACTACAGCGCGGGGATTCCATAGTGCGCGCGCACGTCTTCGATCGGCCAATCAATCATCGAAACATGATCGCCGTTCGAAAAGTCGATCTCTGTCATACGACCGCGATCCATGGCGCGCACCATCAACTCAACATTCTCAGGGCTCTTCAGCGGTGGTTCGCCTTCGGTGTATCCCTCGAGGAGGATTCCGGTTTCGTGAATCATCACGCTGCCAAGGAACTCGATCCAGTGAATGTCGCTATCGGACTTCATTAATTTCATAGCGTTAAGGCAGATCTCACCTTCCGGCGTTGCCTCATAGCCACCGATCACATGCGACATGTCATGACCCATCATCGGAATCGATTCCGGGCCAAACGTGAAACCGTTGCGGTCGTAGAACGACACAAACTCCGCCCCCAACGTTCCGGGTGCGGACGCGTGCAGCGCTTCAGTGAGTTCGCCAAGACGAACGGCCACTTCGGCTTCGTCGGCCTGTGAAAGTTCAATCATCAGCGAGCGGCTCCATCATTTCGGAGGCCTTCTCGGTGAACCGACGCATCCAATCGGCGACTGCCGCTTCAGCACCGTCCAACACATAGTTGCGCGTCAGCGAAAGACCAGGCCCGTCGGTATCGAGCGCGTGGCAATAATCCTCAACACGCTGTTCATGCGATGCCTCGAGTGGATGGCGACATAACTCGAGCAACACCATCAGTTCACGAGTACGACGACGCAGCCGCTCGTCAGTAATCGCCGCGGCCGATTCTTCCGGCGTGAACGCCCGCTCGGGCGAAAGGTCGATACTGGGCAGTGCCCAGAAATGCGAGCCGATCGAGTTCAAAATCGAAAGCTGCTCGTCGGTGGGACCGTCGGGACCACAGATCGACCCGAGACAAGCTCGGACGATGAGAGTCGCATCTGATTCGCTGATATCTATGGCCATAGGGCACGGTACTGGAGCGCCTTTGGCGGTGCGCTCTGGATCGACAGTCGCCAAAAGCGCCAATTTCTCAGGAGCTGACGGGGCCGGTATCATCGTCACCTGCTGCGCTCGTAGCTCAATTGGATAGAGCATCTGACTACGGATCAGAAGGTTGGGGGTTCGAGTCCCTCCGAGCGCGCTTCACAGATTCGTCGCCGAAACAGAAATGCTTGGCCTTGTCTGACCCGCCTGGGGAATTAGTACAGACCTACAAGCGAGAAAACTGCTCCGACCAAGGCAAAGAATCCAACAAAGGTGAGGACCGACAATACCGGTCGTCCCTTGAATTTCGGATCAATGCGATCGCGCAAAAGGTTGTAGAGAGCGAAGATCACACCGAAAATTACGACGGTAACGAGGAATCTCGACATCTGACCAGTTTACTCCCGGCCTGGTAGGCGCTGGGCGTCAGAACCATCGGGTCGGTGCCGATAGTCGTTGTCCTCGGTGGTTGCGCTTGAAGTAGCGCGCACAACAGCAATTGGCGCCCTAGTCACCCAGCAAACGCTGCAGATCCCAGATCTGTCGCTCCGCTTTCGATTGCATCGCAGATCACGCGCGCCACAACCGCTGGTTCTAGCCCCTCGCCCATCTTCGGAGCGGTGCCTCCAATTGCTCGATCGGCAAGACCGGTTTCGGTGTGCGGTGGTCGAGCATCAATCACCCGCACGCCTTTGCGTCGTGCTTCACGCGCCAAACCTTCGTCGAACGCGCGCAACGCGGCTTTCGACGCGCCATACGCCACCATGCCGGGCAGATTCTGTTCGGCGATGACACCGGAAATGTTCACGATCACGCCGCCGGTCGAAAGTGTGTTCATCGCTTCGGTGGCAACCATGATGGGAATGAACGTGTTGGTCATGAACAGGTCTTCCATCACGTCGGTCGACAACGTCGCGACATCGCCAAAGGCCACGACTCCAACAGCGTTGATCACAACGTCGAGCTTCCTATGATGCTCCACCGCAGTTCGCATGGCCGTGGCGCACGCATCGGGCGATCGCAGATCAAGTGCCACCCGCGGGCCAGCCACCGTCAGTTGATCGAGACGTTGCTGATCGCGCCCCACCAAAGTGAGAGCGGCACCGCGTGCGGCAAGTTCCTCGCCTAGCGCCCGGCCTAGTCCCCCGGTGGCGCCCAGCAAGAGAACCGATGCGCCGTTGAGCGTTGTGGTTGTCATGAATATATTTCTACCGCACAATGAAGGAGCCGGCCCCAGCGAGACACCACGACGGTGAACGCAATTGGCCGGCTCTTTTGATTCTCACGAATGAGAAACCTCGTTACATCTTGCGGTACAGCGTCGAGACCCCTGCGCCAAGTTCGTCAGAAACAGAGTCTTGGATACCCACCATGGCGGCAATCCATGGCTCACTACTTCGTGCAGTGCCTTGGGCCTTGTCGAAATCGGCAAATGACTCGTAACCGCTGAGCCAACCGATGCCGCCGAACTGACCAGTCACTGCGGAACCAAAGGTTGCGTCGACTCCCGTTGCGGCCTTCCATGCATCGCAGATCTGTGCTCCGCCGATTGTGGCCTCAACAATCTTCGCGATCTTGGCAACCCCAGTCACCGACCAGACAACGTTCGGGAACTTCAACTCAGCTTCTGTTGAGGTTGAGTGGACCACGTTGAAAAGATTGTCGTTAACCATCGACACGTGAGGACCAAAAGCAAGCAGCAACTCCTGATACTTCGCATCGGCAGCAAGAGTCGCCGTTGACTCTTCCATGGCGGCAAGGTCATCTACCCACGTCGAAAACGTTAAACGGTTCCATGCAGCACCGTAGGCAATGGAGTACAGAGCCAACTCACGGTCACGCAACCCTGTCACGTAATCGCTGATAGCCTTCGCCGGAACCATTGCTGCTGGTGACGCCACAACACACTCTCTCGAGAACAGATACATAACTTCGCCCTATTGCATTTTTGCTGAATTCCTAAGGATTTCAGTCATCGCCGACGCTAGTGAGTTGCCCCAGATATTGCGCAAAAACTCAGCAAGTAGGGATTGGATGGGAGCAAGATGCCGAGAAGTGCCGCGGCAGCAACGAGGCTGACCACTGGGGCAAAGAGTCTTTTTATGGCCGAAGACTGGATCTGCTAGCGGAGTATCCCTATTATTTGATGTCCGATCGGGCAGAATTTTAACAGTTGCAGTTAACTGGCCTCGGGTACTGCAAACCGGCGTAAAAAAACGTCGACAACCGACCGAACGGATGATTTTCAATGAAGCAGAACACAATCTTGAAGAGCTGCCTCATCGCAGCGGCAATGGTCAGTCTCGTCCTCAGCATCACGATTTATTTCGGCGCAGGCGACGACATCAACGGCCGCCTCAACGGCATCTATGTCGGAACTTGGGTCCCATCAATCTTGGCGCTCGGCGCTCTCCTGTTGGCCGCACGAAAGAGCGATGCATGACCGAAATTGGGTTGTTTATCGCCGGTGGCTTTGTCACTCTCATCGCATTCATCGGAATTTTGATATACGGATATATGAGTTTCCATGAGTGGTCGAAGAACGACGAAGAGGAAACTGCCTGATCACGCTCGGGTGTGACCTGACGGCTGGCTTCGCGCCACCATCCATGCCGCCCACATAAAAACGAACTGGAACGGCAGTCGGGCCCAAGAGACAAACTGTTGGTCCAGCGCGCGGTCGCGCCAATCCCACGTCATGTAAAGGTTGCCGGGATACACCGCAATGAGCAGCACGATGGCGGCAAGCGAACCAATTCGACGGGTGCGCGGCACAAGGATGAGCAGGCCGACGACGAGTTCCCCGACGCCACTTGCGTAGGTCCAGAATCGTTCCGAAGGCCAAAGCCATGGCGGGACGATCTCGTCGAAGAAACTTGGGTTCACAAAGTGCATGACGCCAGCCAGGGTGAAGAAAACCCCTAGGACGATACCAACCGCGTTCCATAACCGAGGGCTGCCCGGGGAATGGATTGGCGCGACGAGTCGACTGCGACGAACGGTTCCGATTGGTCGTTTCTCGTCGGGTGTGGCTTTTGCCATAGCCAAATCGTAAGCCCGGGACCGCTGAATGGTCGCACCGGGGAAGAGGTTATGGAAGAGCCTCCACGCAGTATGAGAAAGTCTCACCGTGTATTTCAACTGGTTGACTCCAAAAGCGCAGGCGCGGACAGCCGGCGACAAGGGAATGGGCGCCTACGTCGTTGAGCCCATCGAAGCGGGCGAAACCGTCGCTGCGTTCGGTGGCTGGTTAGCCGACGAGGCTGAGTTGCGTTCGCTTCCCGCCGAGCGAATCTCGCGCACGATGCAAGTCGATGAACACCTGTATTTAGTCTCTGGGGAAACTGGTGATCCTGGCGATTACGTCAATCATTCGTGCACGCCCAACTGTGGCCTCGCCGGGAACATGCTCGTGGTTGCCATGCGTGACATCGCTGTTGGCGAAGAACTGTGTTTCGACTACGCCATGAGCGACGGCGGTGATTACGACGAGTTCGATTGTCGCTGTGGATCGCGCGAATGTCGAGGTGTTGTCACAGGACGCGATTGGCAGCTGCCCGAACTCCAATCGCGTTATGCAGGTTGGTTCTCGCCCTACCTCGCGAAGAAGATTTAACGGCCGACGAGACCGGCATCGACCTTCATCTGGAGACCGGTCACGTAACGGGCTTCGTCACTGGCGAGATACACAACCGCGTTCGACACATCGATTGGTTCGATGAACTCAACTGGCATGGTGTTCATGAACACCGGGCCAACGGTGGTTGCACGCTCTTCGATCAGTGCACCGAGCCCTGGAACATCACCCATTGGCGTGGTGACACCGGCCTGATGAATCGAGTTGGCACGGATGTTGTACTCGCCGTATTCGATGGCAAGCGCGTTGACGATGCCAACGAGTCCGTGCTTGGCTGCGGTGTAGGAAAGCGTGAAGGGTTGGCCCTTGAGACCAGCAGACGAGCTGATCACAATGAAGCAACCGCCTTCGCCGCGCTCGAGAAAATGCGGAAGTACTGCCTGCACCGTGTTGTACGCGCCGGTGAGGTTGACGTCGATGACGTCCTGCCACTGGTCCTGAGTCATCTCATGGGTACGGGCCCAGTTAAGAATGCCGGCATTGGCAACAACAGTGGTGATGAAACCGAGTTCATCGATGCCGCGCTTTGCGAGTGCCTTGAGAGCATCGGGTTCGCGAACATCGACGCGATCCCATATCACTCGTTGGCCGGTGGCCTCAACAAGACGAACGGTTTCGGCGAGATCTTCCGGCGTCGCGGGACGAACACCGCTCGTGCCAACCGGACCACAGATGTCGCTGATAATGACATCGGCTCCTTCTTCGGCCATGCGGACCGCATGGGAACGGCCCTGACCTCGTGCTGCTCCAGTGATAAACGCGACCTTGCCTGCGAGACGACCCACAACATTCCCCTTAGATGATCATGATGATTCGGCCAGTTGGCCGCTCTCAGTGCAGACGTTACCCCCGGCGGCAGATGCGGGGCAGAACGTCCGTGACCACGGAATCAGTCGAGGGTTCAGGCACAATCCCAGCCCACATCACAGCCAAATGACTACGCTTTTTTCATGGGGGCACGGTTCACCACCTCGCACTCCGGCCAACAGAGATTGACCCAGGTCGATCTGCGAACCGCGATGTGCCGATCAGCGCTGTTCTTTGGATTGATACTGCTGAATTGGTGGCTCCTTCTCCCCTTTCTCGGTCGTTGGCCAAATAGCCTCAATGGCCTCATGAGTGACGCGACCGCAACGGGAAGCCCCGGTGCTCAAGCAATCCGAGTTGTGGAGTTCCTCGCGTGCGGCTTGCTTCTCACTGCACTCTCCTTGCGCGGTCCCATTGATCAAAACGGAAAAGTTCGCCGCGATTGGTGGTGCGCCGTCGCTCTTGTCCTGTTCGAAGCTTTCGATGCGCTCTTTGTAGAAGCATGTCGATCGGGTACCGACCAACAGTGTTTCAACGAGGAAATGCGTTTTGCCCTGCCGCTTCACCACTACTTCCACGTTGCCGGCGGAGTTCTGGAATGGTCATTCGCGTTAGCCGCCGTGATCTTCGGGTTGCGCAGACTGCGCTCTATAAATTCGCCTCTACAACGCTCCTACCGTTCGCTACTCATCTTCGCGATTGTGGTCATCCCGCCTCTCGCCGCGGCATTCGTCACACATCGACTTTTTGTTGTCGTTGAGAGCACGGTCTATGTCGCGTTCTCGCTCCTGATTTATCTGCAGGTGACTGAACCGTCACCGCCGAACAAAGGGCGCGAAACCTTCAACGCGTTGTTCTAATTAATGGCAAGTTTGGATCTGCGGAAACCCTTGTATCGATAGAATCTCCTTATGAACATTCTGCCTTCTCGCGCTCTTCGCACATTTTCTGTTGTTGTTGCTTTCGGTATCCTCACTCTCGCCGGGTGTTCCTCTACGACTACGTCCTCCTCGCAGAGTTCAACAACATCAGCTGCGGTCGCAAATGGAAAACCGCAGTCTTCGCTTGTGTTGGACAAACAGGCCCAAACGGTTCTCGACCAATTGCTTCAGTACCCCGGCGGCTCACAAGCACAGGTTTCATCGGCGGTACTCACGATTGCACCTGGAGTTTCGACCGGACTCCACAAGCATGACGCTCCGATGTACGTCTACGTTCTTGAAGGCACCATCACGGTTACCTATGACGGCGGAATTGTGAAGAACTACTCAGAGGGTTCTGCAATCCTTGAAGCAGTTGGCGTGGCCCACAACGGCGAAAACAAAACCGATAAGCCGGTGAAGTTGCTCGTTGTGAACATGGGCGCTGCAGGTGTCGCCAATACGGTGACGTTGTAGGCGTTCAAGGGACGTGGACTCAGCCCCCGACAAGTAAGGCTTCAGACTCGCTCAATGATCAACGGCAACGTTTGATGACGGCGAATAAAAATGCTCGGTCGCCGAGTCATTAGGTTCGCGGGATCAAGACGAAACAACTTGGTTGATGCCAGCAACTGCTCCAGCGCGATTCGAGTCTCCATTCGAGCCACCGGCGCACCGATGCAGAAATGGATGCCGCGACCGAACGCAAAATGCGGAGACAAACGCTGCTCTTCCGCTTCGGCTGTTTCCTGTTCTTTCGAACTAGGTGCCGGTCGATTTGCTGCTGCCCACATCAACATCACGCAACTCTCGGCAGGAATAGCGACACCACCGATCATCGTGTCAGCGGGAACGTAGCGGTAGTGGAACTGAAACGGTCCGTCCTCACGCAGGAATGTTTCGATCGCATCGGGAATACCTGAAGGGTCTCGGCGAAGGCGATCCTGTAACTCCTGGTCTTCGGCCAGAGTTTCAATCGCGGTAGCCATAAGGCTTGCAGTGGTTTCCGAACCGGCAGTCACAAACACCAAGAGCATGCTGCCGACTTCGGTCATCGTGACTTCGCCCGCTTCGAACATGCCAGCGAAGACCCCAAGAAGCCCAGATCGATCTTCAGGAGCTTTCGCGAGTTCCCCATCAAAACGCGTTTGAACAAAGGCTCCCAATTCCAGTGCGGCCGCTGCGCCTTGAGCCATGCCTTCTAGATCGGTTACGCCATCAAGCAACATCCCCGTCGCAAAAGTGAAGTGCAAAACCTGTTCGACATCGTCATCAGGTAGCCCCAGCAGTGAACACACTGTTTGCGCCGGCACCTGGTCGCTGAAGGTCGAAACAATGTCAACTTGTTCGCTTGCCAACACCGATTCGAGAGAGCGATCGACAATCGCGCGCACTGCCGGTTCAAGTTCCGCCATAGCTCCCGGGCTCAAATGCGGTTGAACAAGTTTGCGTTGACGGGTGTGGTCGGGAGGATCGGCCGTAGCAAACACATGGCTGGGATCGCGATAGGTCGAAAACCGCAACGCAGCCGGGCACCCGTTCCCATCATTGTGCAAAAGACTGACAATGTTCGATGAGAAATCGTCAGTACGGCCCACGATCTCTTTGATGAGGTTCGGATCAGAGATCAAGAATGTGTCTTGACCTGGGATCTGCCAAATAGGTGCCTCTTTACGAAGCAGGTCATAGAACGAATGCGGGTCATCGAGCACATCATCTCGAAGAAGTGTCTTCGGATCATTGAGATCGATGGGCGCGTTCATCAGCCTTCTGCACTCCAACGCGCGAGTTCGGTACGAAGCCAACCGTTTTCCCAGAAGCTCACGTCGCCACCATTGTCGAGCAGGTACTGATGGGCATTCGCCATCAGCGACCGCAAGCGAGCGTTGTCGGCCTCGGTCTGGGCAATAGCTTCACCCAACGTGAGGGCAAGCGGCGCATTGCCACGAGCGAGGGCTGCCTCCGCTCGATCAAGCGCTGCATCGGTTCCTGTGAGCACAAGAAGTTCCGCGAGTGCGGCCGGAGCGCTGTCGGGATAGAACTCGGTGGTTGATTCGAGCTTGAACCAGCCGACATATTCCTCCCAGAACGTACGAACTGCCCACGAGACCTTGCCGTAGCCCTGACCAACACGCAGTTCGGGTGGGAGTTCGATCTTGTCCATGAGCGTCCACATATCGACACCCGCGTTGAAACCTTTGAGCGCCTCTTCGTGCACATAGACAACAGCATTGTGAAGTCGCTCGAGTGAAGCCTCGATGAGTTCCGCACCAACAATCGGCTCAAAGCGGCCCGTCACGAGAATCTCGGGACGAAGTTCACGAACAAAACGATTCGTTGCGAGTTGCGGTTCAACAAAGCGGTATTTGTCACCACGAATCGTGTTGACGTTCGGGAAATGCGGGAAGAGCGGACCAAAGAGGTTGCTGACAAGAGCAATCTTGTGATCAGGAAGCCAGACGATCAGGCAATCAGTCGTTTCACCAACCGCAGCAAAGAGATCAACACGGAGCCCGTCGATTGTGAGCGAGAGTCGATCTTCAAACAAGATGTCGGGCATTGGCTCTGACTGCGCCATTGAGACGCCTGGATTCTCTTTCGCAATGCGCATCGCGTCGGTACCAAGCATGTCGAACCAAATGCCGGCAGTGCGCATACGCAGACCCTGAATGCGCTTGTCGTCACGCTGGTGTGCGGGATTGTTGGCCTGAGCGATGTACTTGGTGTTTGTCTCTTTAAACAGATCAACACCACCAACATGATCGACGTGCCCTTGCGTGGTGAAGATGTAGTGCGTCGGCCCGGGACAGATCGCATCGAACACCCGCTTGTGATGCGGCGCCTCGTACCCCATGCCGGTGTTGACGATGATTCGACCGTTATCGGTGAGGATCATGTAGGTGGCCGTGGTTCCACCCGATCGATAGATGAGTCCGTCGACGACCGGATACGCCGGATCGTCGTAGACCGGGATGAGCAATTCCTTTCCCGGTCGGGTGTCAATGAGATGGTCGACCTGCTCTTGAATGTTCATTTGACCTCGATTTGGACGGGGAATGCACTCATATAGTCGCTAAAGCGCGTCCGAACTTCTTCAGGGGTGATGCCAAAGTCGCCGCGAAGGTCATAGACCACGCGCCCCTCTTTGCCGCGGGGATGTGCTGCTTGATGGGCAGCAACTTCGGCTTTGGCGGTCTCGGTGAATTCAATTCCCGCCATGTCATAAATGCGCTGCAATGTGCCCAGTTCGTCGGCCATGTATTCATGGAAGAACACATCGACTGTTCGGTCCGGCGGAAGCAGATGCCGATCTCGGAGTGAGGAATCGAGCAAACGGCCGATTCGATCGATCCAGTAGTCGCGATACCACTCAGGGTTTGACGTCTTGTACGACGTGCGTGCACCGTAGGTCAGCATCGTGATCGTGGACTGCACGACTGCAACGGGATCGCGATGAGTCACGACCACTGTTGCATCGGGGAACGTTGCCATCAACGGACCGATCTGCTCGAGATGCTGCGGCGACTTCAGCACCCACCGCTCTCGCGGGCGATACCACTGCATAATCTGCAGGACCGTCTTCATGTACGCATAATGAGGTGTCTGATCGTGGTCGAGGAAGTAGTCGCGCCACTTCGGAGTTCTTGCCACCCACTCGAGGTTGTAACTCGTGAAGTCCGGTGTCATGAGTTCAAGTTCCTCATGAACATGATCAGGGTTCATTGGATGCATCGCAGCAATGAACGGTGCACCCGCTTGCATCGCTTCCCACTGGCCTTGGCATCGAGCCCAACGAGGATCAACGCCATCAACGGGAGTTTCCTCACGGGAATCAGGAACTGGTTCGTACGATTCCCACAGCGGCATCGAGCGGAACCGACTGTCGGCAGCAAGAAGATTCACCAGGTTTGTCGTGCCCGACCGGGGCAGCCCAATCACGATCACTGGCTTTTCGATTTTGATGTCGAGAATTTCTGGGTGCTGTTTGAGCAGATCTCGAATGCGCAGCCGATTCGACGCGTACCGAACACAATCTCCGAACATCATCATGCGTCCGAGCCCAGTGCGCTCAGGGTCGGCGTTCATTTCGTCGAGTTGCACCTCGAGCCGCTCGCGAAAATCATCGGGACCGAAGTCGCTTAGCCCCGTTTGAGCAACGGCTGCCGCACAAACGGCATCAACAGTGAGCTCGGTATTTTGAGTCTCCCCAAATTCAAGACCCATGCGTTGCATGTCGTTGAGCACGGGGGTACGGAGATCATCGATTCGAATTTCGTTCGCCATTCCAACCCTTACTTAGAGAGCAAGCCATCCGCCATCGATGGCGAATGCGGTTCCAGTAGTGAACGATGACGCTGCCGAACAGAGAAAGAGAATCGCTGAAGCGACTTCTTCGGGTGTCCCCATGCGGCGCATGATTTGATTCGAGAGTTCGCCATCGAGCATCTCGGGATACGGCTTCATCGGCGCCGTCATGGGAGTGTCAATCAGGCCCGGTGCAACCGCATTCACGCGGATGCGGTCATCGGACCAATAGAGAGCAAGGTTTCGAGTGAGAGCGAGCAGTGCAGCCTTCGACGAGGAATAGCCAGGGACAATCGTGGTGGCTCGATAGGTCATCATCGAAATGACATTGACGACACTGGCCCCGCCCGGCATCGAACTTTTCGCCAACGCCGCACGGCTGCGAACAGAAAGTCGTTGTGCTCCTTCTACGTTCATCGCAATTGATGCATGAAAACCTTCGGGGCTCCACTCATCGAGCCCATCAGGAAAACTTGCGCCGGCATTATTGACCAACACGTCGAGAGAGCCAAGGTTTGCCGCAAGGGCGTCGATTGCTTCGCCATCGCGCATTTCGAGCTGCGTATAAGTGAACCGTGAGAGTTCGGTGTCATAGTCGGCCGCAGATGATCGGGTGCCAGTAACCGTCACAGAAGCACCCGCATCAGCAAACGCTGTCGAAGCGGCGTAACCAATGCCGCTTGTTCCGCCAGTGACGAGAACGTTTGTCCCTGTGAAATCGAAGGAAACGCCGTTCATTGAGCACCTTCCATTGTGATCATGACCTTGCCGCAGTCTTTCGATCCCTCAAGGATCGTAAGTCCGTCACCAAATTCTTCGAGTGAAAGTTTGTGGCTAATAACAGCCGATAAATCGCGACGCCCAAGGAGTTCAATAGCGTCCTCGAATCGTTCTGGATATTCCATAGAACCGCGCACGGTGAACTGCTTCATCAGAAGATCTAAGAAATTGGTGGGGACGGGTCGGAAGTGCAACGCAACAATGACAAGGCGGCCGTCGACACGACCGTTCTGTAAGACCTCGCCGATCACGCTGTCGGCGCCCGATGCTTCGATGAACACATCGGTTGCTGGCGTCGGTCCGAACATGAACGGCGATTCCCCGTGGATGCGCTTGAGCTCGGCCCACACATCGACCTCGGACGGGTTGAGCACATGGGCCGCTCCCATCTCTTTCGCCAACGCAAGTCGTGCGGGGCTGAAGTCAATGGCAACTACATCGGTCACGCCGCGATCAGCGAGTGTCGCCATCGCAAAGAGCCCGATGGGGCCGCAGCCGAAAATCGCTACCTTCTCGCCCGGCTTTGCTTCCGATTGGTTCACCGCCTGCATTCCGACGGCCAACGGCTCGGCCAGTGCTGCGGTCGTCAGCGCCATGCCATCAGGAATTTTGAACAGTCGCTTGCCGTTTGCTGCTTCGGGGACGTAAAGCAACGGCGTCAGTCCACCCTGTGCTCCACCCGAACCCATCGGACCCTCTCCAACGTCTGATGGACAGACGACAACACGATCGCCAACTGCAATATCGGCAACCTCGCTTCCGACCCAATCGACGATGCCAGCCATTTCGTGACCCAGCGGAATCGGGTGCCCTGGGCCGAAACCCATATGCACATAGGTGACATCGCTACCGCAGATTCCACATGCAGCAATGCGCACGAGGGCGTCACGAGGACCTGGTGTTGGCGCATCAATATCGTCGAGGCGCCAGTCGTTCTCGCCATGCAACATGATCTGTTTCATTATGAAGTGACCTTTCTCAGCAGTTAACTCAAACTGCAAACATTGTGTGTCATCGTCACGAACAGGCCCGCCCGTTCGCGCTCGACTTCCCCCGTCGAGACGATGACCGTATCGGAATCCCATCTGGCACGCCTTAATTCCTCCCCAGTAAAGCCACCTCTCAAAATCCTCGTGTCCGCGCTTAGAGATCAACCGATTCCGCCCGAGAACGCGATCTGCTCCTGCACTACCCTCAGGTTCCGAGCAACGGGGGCGCAAATGAATAGCGACGAGATGCTGGCCAAGAAGAATGAATTCTTCGGCCACAACGTGGTCCGTGATCCCTATCCAAAACTCGCAGACCTCGCCGCACAGTGCCCGGTCCATAACGGCACCTATTCCTCGTTCTTTGATATGGCCGGCGCTGAAGATCTTCTTTTCCCTGATGCCGACCAAATCTCGGTGTTGTCATTCGACGGCGCGGAAGCTGGCTTCAAAGATCAGGAACATTTTTCTTCGTGCTGGTACGAAGCCAGCCTGGGAAAAATGATCGGACGCACGATCATCGAAATGGACCCACCCGAACACGGTCGCCATCGCCAACTCATTCAGGGCGCGCTCACCAAACGCGAAATGCATCGATGGGAAGAAGAGTTCGTTCGCTCCATCGTTGACCGAACCATTGATGTCTTCATCGAATCCGGTCGAGCCGACCTTGTCGATGATTTCGCACTTCACTACCCACTCAAAGTCATCGCCGCAGCCTGCGGACTTCCGCAGGAAGATGTCTCGTCGTTCTATCGATGGGCAGCAATCCTGACGAACGTCAGCATCTCGGCCGAGGAACGCGAAGAAGCATCGGCGGAATTCGGCGAGTACCTCGCCGCGGCGGTCACCGATCGTCGAGCCAACCCGCGTTCCGATCTGGTCACACACCTTGTGCAGGCCGAGTTTCGCGACAGTGCTGGCCGCCAAGCGTTGAACGACGACGAAGTCATCGCGTTTCTGCGCCTTCTTCTTCCCGCTGCCGCGCAAACGACATACCGAACGCTCTGCAATCTTCTCTTTGGGCTTTTGTCGCACCCGGAACAATTGCAAGCATTGCGCGACGACCATTCACTTATCGAACAAGCAATCGAAGAAGGATTGCGCTGGCAGCCGCCTCTTATGTCATTCGGCCGCACAACAGTTGCCGACGCGGAAATCGAAGGAGTTGCCGTTCCTGCCGGAACTCTTGTCAATCTTGTGGTCGGAATCGCGAACCGCGATCCGCAACGTTGGGAGAACCCCGACGTCTTCGATATCTACCGTGAACCGCAGGGCCACCTTGCTTTCGGAAGCGGCGCGCATGTGTGTCTTGGTATTCACTTCGCTCGTATGGAACTTCGCGTGGCGATGGAACAAGTTCTGACTCGCCTCGAAGATCTGCAATTCGAACCTGGGATTGAACCCGTCCACATCGGTGGCCTCGGACAACGATCCCCTGGCCATCTTCCTGTCACCTTCACCCCAGCGACACCGATTGGAACTGCACCGTGAGCACACCTGACCTCATTATTCGCAATGGCCGTGTCATCGATGGAACCGGTGCACCCGCATTCGACGCCGACGTCGAAGTCACCGACGGCAAGATTTCCTTCATTGGCACCAGCACTTCAAGCGCTGCCAATGAAATCGACGCTCACGGAAGCGTTGTTGCTCCTGGGTTTGTCGACATCCACACCCATTACGACGCTCAGGCACACTTCGAGCCCACGATGTCGCCTTCCTCATGGCACGGAGTCACTACCGCCATGATGGGCAACTGCGGATTCAGCATCGCTCCGGCCGATCCCGACAGTGTCACGTGGCTCATCAACATGCTTTCTCGAGTCGAGGGAATGGAAGTTGATGCACTTTTAGAAGGCGTTGACTTCAAAGGTGGCGACTACGGCGACTTTCTCAATGGTCTCGAAGGCCGCATCGGTATCAACCTTGTCGGCTACGTCGGTCATTGCGCGATCCGTCGCCTTGTAATGGGCGCGGCGGGCTCTGAGCGCGCTGCTACCGACGATGAAATCACACAGATGGCTGCACTCGTGCGCACCGCGATGACACAAGGCGCCATCGGTTTCTCAAGTTCACAGCTCGCTATTCATTCCGACCATGAAGGAAAGCCAGTTCCATCAAATCTGGCGGAACCAAAAGAACTCATTGCACTTTGCGCAGTGCTTTCGGAATTCGAACACGGGGTCATCGAATTCCTTCCCCGTTCCGGTTCTGCTGATTTTGATGCGGCAGATCAAGACTTGCTCCTGGCGATGAGCGAGGCATCGGGCTTCAAGTTGATCAACATCAATCCACTCACGCTGTTCCCTGGTAATCCAGAGGGCCATCGCAACGCGCTCACATTCTGCGAAGAGGCAGCCGCCGCTGGTCATCACATCCACCCGATGTACATGATCAACGTGAAGGGCATCCACTTCTCTCTTGATTCCACATTTGTGCTCGACGAGATGCCAACCTTCCGTTGGATTCTGACGCTTCCCATGGCCGAGCGCGCTGCTGAACTCGGCCTCGAGCACAACCGAGTTGCGATGCGCAGTGAGTTCGCAGACACCACTGGGCGCTCGTTCGTCTTTGGTTGGCCCGACGTAAGCGTTGCGTCGGTCAGCAAAGATGCACTCGCCGCAGCCGTTGGAAAAACCATCGCAGAACTCGCGCATGATGCAGAGATCGACGGTGTCGACGCGATGATCGATCTTGCACTAGCCGACAGCCTCGAAACAGTGTTCGTCTGGCGACGCAAAACTGACCCTGCATTGGCTGCCGCGACCAAAGAGATCGTGACGCACCCGCTCACCATGGCCGGTTCAAGCGACGGCGGTGCTCATCTGCTCACCTTCTGTGGGGCCGATTACACCACACGCACGTTGACCGAAACTGTTCCCGACATGATGACCTTGGAACAGGCCGTTGCTCGTCTCACATCGGGACCGGCCCGGCTCCATGGCCTCAACGACCGCGGCACCCTTGCAGTTGGCAAAGCAGCCGACATCGTCGTGTTCACACCCGAAGAACCCAGCATCGACCCCATTACATTGCTGCGTGACTTCCCCACAGGTGCCGGACGCTTGGTCTTCGGAGCTCATGGCTACGACGCAGTGATCGTGAACGGCGAACCGC
>JAPLAE010000042.1 GCA_026393455.1 Actinomycetota bacterium | reverse complement strand
TGGGCCTTTGATCCGTTTACGTTCCATACGAAAAATCAACCTACTCGCGCCTATGGGCGCGAAACCTCACCAGCGGGTGGGGAGAGTGTGGTGAGAAGGGTTCAGGACTCGTCGGTCATGCGCGCTGCGAGGTTGCGCAGCAACTGCACGGCAAAGCCGGGAACTTCTTCAATGAGGCCATTGAACTCACGCTGGGCGATCACGAGGACCTCCATTGCTGAGTCGGCGGTCACTGTTGCGGTGCGAACTCCGCCAGTGAGGGGGGCCAATTCGCCCACCACAGCGCCAGAGCCGAGGGTGGCCACCGTTGCGCCATCTCGGCTGACGGTTGCGGTACCGGTAACGATCACGAAGCATTCATGGCCCGGCTCGCCTTCGCGCACCAAGACCTTTCCTGATTCAATCGAAATCTCGACTGCCGCTGCTGCCACTTGCTGAAGTTGGCGCTTGTCGCACTCTGCGAAGAGAGGGACCTGAGCCAGATGATCGAGCCATGCGTCGCGTGCCATGGCCGAAGCATAGGGAGAACCCGGCCCTCGTGCTTGGCGAATCAGCCACCGATCCTTCATCACGACGAAACACTTGAGAAACAGGAGCTCCCTACGGTGACCTTCGTGGATGTCGCCCTGCTTCGTTGGCCGTTAGAAGAAGACCGTCGCCTTGCCCTTGCGGCAAGAGGGGCGCTGCGACTGTTGCTGGTTGATGCCGACATGCCTGCCCCCGAAGCCTCCGATTGTCTTGAGGACTGGATTCGCTTGCCTGCCAGTCAGGACGATATCGATGCTCGGTGCCGGGTTCTTGCGACTCGATCAATGGTCCACAACTCCGAAGCTCCAGGGCTTGATCCCGATGGGGTGCTCCGAGTGGGGGCTGGCTGGGTTTCGCTTCCGCCGCTTGAGGCTCGGCTGATGTCGGCATTGCTTGATCGATTTGGGGCTGTTGTCAGTCGCGACAATTTGTCTCGAACCGGTTGGCCCACAGGCGCGCCGGGACGCAATGCGCTTGATGTGCACATGCTTCGGTTGCGTCGCCGAATAGCGCCACTCGGGCTTGCCATCCGAACGGTTCGATCACGCGGTTACTTGCTTGAAGCCGGCGAACTGCAGATGGTTCAGCCGGCCTGACGAGCGACTGCCTCGGCCGCGGCTTTGGCCGCTTCGGCATCGCCGAGATAGCGATCGGTCAATGCCAGTCGCTTCGTTGGCACCATCGAGTCGTCGAGTTCAAAACGAATTGGGACGCCGGTGGGCAGGTTCACGTCGGCAATATCGGCATCACTAATTTCATCGAGATGCTTGATGAGGGCCCGAAGGCTGTTGCCGTGAGCAACGACGAGCACGGTGTGTCCAGCGTGAAGGTCGGGAACGATGTCGTCATACCAGTAGGGCAGCATGCGTTCGACGACATCGGCCAAACATTCCGAGGCGGGGAGCACATCGGCGGGAAGTGAGGCGTATCGCTCGTCGAACCGAGGATGACGGGGATCGTCGAGTTCAAGCTTCGGCGGCGGAATGTCATAGGAGCGACGCCATTCGAAGACCTGGTCCTTGCCGTACTTCTCGGTGGTCTCCTTTTTATCCATACCTTGCAGCGCGCCGTAGTGGCGTTCATTGAGGCGCCATGACCGTCGAACGGGGACCCAGAGGCGGTCCATGGCATCGAGGGCGAGGTTGGCGGTGCGGATGGCTCGGGTCTGCATCGAGGTATGGAGAACGGTGGGGGCGACTCCCGCTGCAGCCATGGCGGGTCCAGCGGCACTGGCCTCGGCCCGGCCCTGGTCGGTGAGATCAGCGTCGTACCAACCAGTGAAGAGATTTTCAAGGTTCCAGATGCTCTGACCGTGGCGCAGCAGGACGAGGGTGGAAGTCATGGTTCCAGTCTGCCCCAACGGGATCAGGGCCTTGGCCCGGTTGGAGGAAGGTCGTGACGAGAAATTTCCGAGAAATCAGAAAAATCTTTGGAATCTGGGAATGGAACGGCCCGGAGCAAAGTTGTTATGGTCACGCTCAACTTTCTTGGCGACGGCGACTCAGCCCCGCTCGGCAGTCGAGAAGCATCCCCCCAAAATCCAGCAGCTACACAGAAACAAGGAGTAACACCATGCCAAAGGCCGTCGGTATCGACCTCGGCACCACCAATTCCGTCGTCTCGGTTCTCGAGGCGGGCGAACCGGTGGTCATTCCCAACGCAGAAGGCAGCCGCACCACGCCCTCAGTGGTCGCATTCGCAAAGAACGGCGAGGTCCTCGTCGGCGAAGTGGCCAAGCGTCAATCCATCACCAACCCCGACCGAACCATTCGTTCGGTGAAGCGCCATATGGGCACCAACTGGACCATCGACATCGATGGCAAGGCCTATACCTCGCAGGAAATCTCCGCACGCACGCTCATGAAGTTGAAGCGCGATGCCGAGGCCTACCTCGGTGACACTGTCACCCAGGCCGTCATCACTGTGCCCGCGTACTTCGACGATGCACAGCGCACTGCAACCAAGGAAGCCGGACAAATCGCTGGCCTCGAGGTGCTGCGCATCATCAACGAGCCAACCGCGGCTGCACTTGCCTACGGACTCGACAAAGAAACCGTCGATCAGACAATCCTCGTGTTCGACCTCGGTGGCGGCACGTTCGATGTTTCGGTTCTTGAAATCGGCGACGGCGTCTTTGAAGTGAAGTCAACCCACGGTGACACCAGCCTTGGTGGCGACGATTGGGATGAGCGGATCATCAATTGGCTTGCCGACGGATTCAAGACCGCTCACGGCGTCGACTTGTTGAAAGACAACATGGCGATCCAGCGATTGAAGGAATCAGCAGAGAAGGCAAAGATCGAGCTTTCGCAGGTGCAGCAAACGCAGATCAATCTGCCGTTTATTACTGCAACTGCTGATGGCCCGCTCCATCTCGACGAGCAACTCACTCGTGCGAAGTTCCAGGAACTCACCGCTGATCTTCTTGAGCGTTGTCGTATTCCGTTCGAACAGGCAATCGTCGATGCTGGCCTCACCAAGGGTGATGTCGATCACGTTGTGCTTGTCGGTGGCTCCACTCGTATGCCGGCCGTTGTCGATCTCGTCAAAGAGATGACGGGCAACGATCCGCATAAGGGCGTCAATCCCGATGAGGTTGTTGCCATTGGCGCAGCGGTCCAGGCCGGCGTGCTTAAGGGCGAAGTGAAGGATGTTCTCCTTCTCGACGTGACGCCGCTTTCGCTTGGTATTGAAACCAAGGGTTCGGTTATGACGAAACTCATCGAGCGCAACACCACCATCCCGACTCGTCGTACCGAGGTCTTCACCACCGCTGAGGACAATCAGCCGTCGGTCGAGATCAACGTGCTGCAAGGCGAGCGCGAAATGGCGCAGTTCAACAAGTCACTCGGCAAGTTCCAACTCGTCGACCTTCCGCCCGCACCTCGCGGCGTGCCGCAGATCGAAGTCACTTTCGACATTGATGCGAACGGCATCGTGCATGTGTCGGCCAAAGATCGTGCGACAAACAAGGAACAGTCGATGACCATCACCGGTCAGTCCTCGCTCAGCAAGGATCAGATCAATCAGATGGTCAAGGACGCCGAAGCACATGCTGCAGAAGACACAAAGCGTCGTGAAGAAGCCGATACTCGTAACAGTGCCGACACGCTCGTCTACCAAACCGAGAAGTTGCTGAAGGACCAAGGCGACAAGATTTCGGAAGACGAAAAGGCATCAGTCGAGTCGAAGCTTGCCGACCTCAAGACCGCACTTGCGGGTACCGATGGCGAGGCCATCAAGGTCGCAACCGAATCACTCATGACAGCAAGCCAGGACTTCACTCAGAAGCTGTACGAACAGGCTGCGGCCGAAGAGTCTGCTGCTGGTGGATCCGCAACGAGCTCGGCACCCAACGACGATGAAGTTGTTGACGCCGAGATCGTCGATGACGAAGGCAAGTGACCGTGTCAGGTGACGGAGAGGTCTCCC
The DNA here is from genome assembly GCA_026393455.1 of Actinomycetota bacterium. Taxonomy (GTDB): domain Bacteria; phylum Actinomycetota; class Acidimicrobiia; order Acidimicrobiales; family Acidimicrobilacustridaceae; genus Acidimicrobilacustris. Next base: position 14,980 of record JAPLAE010000042.1, on the reverse strand, counting down.
CGGAGACCTCTCCGACTGACGAGGAACTGCCCGAAGCCGAAGTCGGCGGCGAACCCGGTTTTGAAGACGCCGATGTTTTCGACGAGATCGATATTGCTGCGGTCGTTGCCGAACGCGACGACTTTCGCGACACGATGCTTCGAGTCAAAGCCGAATTCGACAACTACCGCAAGCGCGTGACGCGTGAACAGGTAGAACTTCGCGAACGCGCGAACGAAAACCTGGCAGAGAAACTGCTTGTTGTTCTCGACGCGTGCGAAGCAGCAATCGGGCACGGCTCTACCGATGTCGAACCCATCGCCAAGATGCTTTCTGATCTTTTAGAAAGCGAAGGTTTGGTGCGGCTCACACCAGTAGACGAACCGTTCGATCCGAATCTGCACGACGCAGTGCTGCACGAAGAAGGTGACGGTGGCGAACCCATCGTGATCGAAACGCTCCGCACTGGGTACCAATGGAAAACCCGGGTGTTACGCCCGGCGATGGTGAAGGTCAAGGGGTAGCAAGTGGCTCCGCAGCGCGAGTGGTTCGACAAGAACTACTACGAAGTTCTCGGTGTGTCGGAAACGGCAGTGCCAAAGGACATCACGCGCGCGTATCGGACGTTGGCTCGGGAATTTCATCCCGATGCCAACCCCGGTAACGCTTCAGCAGAAGACAAGTTCAAGGAAATCTCCGCGGCCTACGACGTTGTCGGCGATGAAACCAAACGCGCCGAGTACGACCAGGTTCGTCGCCAAGGTCCGATGGGTGGAATGGGCTTTGGTGGTGGCCGCAGTGGCGCCGGTTTCAATCCCGGCGCTGGTGGTTATGAAGGCGCCGATTTCAGCGACCTTCTTGGCGGTATGTTTGGTGGGGGAGGCGGCGGTCGGCGCGGTCGACAAACTCGAGGGCGCCCTCCGCAACGTGGTGCCGATCTCGAAGCTGAAATTCACTTGTCCTTTCGCGACGCCTTCGCCGGAAGCGAGACAGCGCTGCATTTGAGCAGTGATCTGCCATGTGGAACGTGTAACGGTTCGGGGGCGAAACCCGGTACCGCTCCGACGACGTGTCAGCACTGTCGTGGACGCGGTGTGGCTGACGACAACCAGGGAATGTTCTCGTTCTCGTCACCATGTCCGGTGTGCGCTGGCGCGGGTTCGGTCATTACCTCCCCCTGCGGATCGTGTCGCGGGTCTGGTGTCGAACGGCGCGCACGCGAAGTGAAGGTGCGTATCCCTGCTGGTGTCGACGATGGTCAGCGCATCAAGCTGAAAGGCCGCGGCGGAGCTGGTCGCAATGGCGGCGAGATTGGTGACCTCTACGTCATTGTGCACGTTGATCGCGACGAAATCTTTGGCCGTGACGGAAAGAACCTCACCATCAACGTTCCGGTGACATTCGCGGAAGCAACGCTCGGCACGAAGCTCACTGTGCCGACACTCGACGGCAAGCCCGTCACGCTAAAGATTCCCGCGGGTTCGCCAACGGGCAAGGTCTTTCGTGTGAAGGGCCGTGGTGTTGCAACAAAGAAAGTCACTGGCGACTTACTCGTGACGGTGCAGGTCGATGTCCCAACCAAACTCAATGACGAACAGCGTGATGCGCTCGAGGCCATGGCCGCAGCGTTTCCTGCCGCTCCACGCGACTACTTGGGGGTCTGAACATGAGTCCGATGTCCGATTCCAACGCTCAAATGCGAGCGGTCTACATCATCTCGGTAGCCGCCGAACTCGCAGGCGTTCATCCACAAACACTGCGCATCTACGAGCGTAAAGGTTTGCTTGAACCAGCGCGAACCACTGGTGGTTCACGGCGCTACAGCCAGGCCGACATCGACCACCTTCGCCGTATTCAAGATCTCACCGATGAAGGTTTGAATCTCGCAGGTGTGAAGAAGGTTCTTGAACTCGAAGCGCGTATTGCTGCGCTTGAGTCGGCGCTTGTTCAATCTGGCGTGGAGATGTCGGCAGCCGTTGAAGAAACGCATCGCTCCTACCGTCGTGACCTCGTGCCATTGCGTCAGTCGATGGCTCCGTTTGGGAATGCCGCCGAGGTTCTGCGCCGCCTTTCTCAGCAGTAGCGTCTCTTGGGTGGTGGCACCGGTCGCAAAGTTCGAGAACGTCATCGAGAGCAATGACGCCGGGCGATTGACGAAGAACGAGCGCAAATGGGCTCGTATCGGAACACTTGTTGCCGTTCTAGCGTTTTGGTTGATCGCAACCTGTCTTCAGCCTTGGCATTTGTTTGACAAGGGTCCGTACACCACAGACTTCTACGACGCGCAGGCCCGGTCGCTCGTGCATGGTCATCTCGATGTGCCCGCGAACGTTGCTGGCATCGAAGGTTTCGAAATCGATGGCAAGACGCAGATCTATTTCGGCATCGGACCGGCAATCATGCGCTTGCCATTCTCGGGAATTTCCGATGTCTTCGACCGACGACTTTCACTGCTGAGTGAATTGATCGCAATCAGTGTGATCGGTCTTGCTGCCGCTCGACTTCTCAAAAAAGTGAAGCCGCTTGTCGCAAGAGCTCCTAATGGTTCACCATGGTGGTTTGGTGCGTTTGCCGCCGCGGCAACGCTTGGAACGCCCTTGCTGTATTTCGCGTCAAGTCCACTCGTTTACCACGAGGCGGAATTGTGGGGAGCGGCGGCGGGCCTCTCTGGACTTGACCTTGTGATTCGCTGGTGGCGCGTACCGACTGGTCGTCACCTCGTGGAAGCTGTTGCACTGGCAACATTTGCGGTTTCTTGTCGACCCTCCTCCGGGCTCGGTCCCGCCATTGCACTCGGCATTTTTGGACTTGTTCTTGCATGGCGTCACCGCTGGATGCAGGCACTTGTTGTACTTGCTGGTTCGGTGATTCCGCTCCTTGCCTTCGCAACGGTGAACCGGGCTCGGTTCGGATCATTGTTCAGTGTGCCGTTTCCCCTCCAAGTGTTTTCGCAGTTCAACGAGAACAGACAAGCGATGCTTCGCGGTAATAACGGAAGCTTCTTCGGACTCAAGTTCGCACCAACAAACCTCGTTCGTTATCTATCCCCAACAGCTGGTTCCTTCCAACGGTTGTTTCCGTTCGTGACCTGGCCCGCAAAGGCGACGGTGTACGGCAATGTCACATTCGATACCGTCGATCGTTCGGGCTCGATTGTTACCGGAGCACCGATGTTCATTCCGCTTGTGCTGGTCGGCGCGTGGTGGACGCTGATTCGGGATCGCACTCGACAGTGGTCAGTGGTTTCTATAGCTGCGTTAGTTTCGACGATCAGCACAATCACAATCGCATATGTCGCACATCGTTACTTGGCTGATCTTGTTCCTGCAGTTCTCCTACTCGCAGGAGCCGGCGTGTGGTGCGTTGCACGCAGTCTGCAGGAGAAACCGAAATGGTTGAAGCGAACCTCGGTAGGTGCACTTGCACTTTTGTTTGCGTTCGGCTTTTGGAACCAACTCGGCCTTGCCGTCACGACCAGAGCGTTTTCTATCCTTCCGACCGAGTCCACTGCCCGAGCAATGGTTGCTCTTCAGTATTCGCTTGATGATTCTTTGTTCGGGGGAACGCCACCCAATGTTTTGCGGATTTCGGAAGGACCGTTGCCCACTGATGAAGCGGTTCCGGTTGGCACGATTGCCATCGTTGGTGATTGCAGCGCGGTTTATCGCTATGACGGTTATGGCTGGGGCCCCCTTGATCACAAACTCGGCGAAGGTCATTCCTTTAAACTCACTGGAGCAATTGGTGCCGATTGGACAACCGTTGTTTCGGCTAGCGATTGGACCCTTTCCGCGAAGCGAACTGCGGCAGGAGTCATTTTTGTCCGCTCTGATTTCGACTCGGTTGCTTCAGGGCCGGTTGATCTTCCCGCTGACGAAGTCACTCTGGACGTGACCGTTGATCCAAATCCGATTGGGATTGTTTCGGTTTCTTTTAACGGGAAACAAATTTTTTATTCCTATGCAGGCGATGCAGTCAACGTTGTGCCGGGAATCGCCTGGTCATCGGAGAAGGCGCCTGCCTTATTCTGCGAATCGCTACTCAAGCGGTTCGGGAGTTGACCGTAGTTCTGCGACGTATTGGTACGCGAACAGGTTCGGCCAGCGACGTGACAGCGATCGGTCGAGTCTTCCAAGAATCGTTCGAACGCGATGAGCAACTCCGGGATGCCCACCGCGGTCAATGACATCGAACGGGAAACCGACGGGTGTCATCTGGGTGGTTTCCCAGCCAGTGGAGCGAACCATTCGGTTGAAACTGCGTGCGGTGAAGAAACGCACATGGTCATTGTCGAGAATTCCGCGTCGGTCGTAATCAAATTTACCGAGTGCGACGCGGATTCGGGGATACCAATGTCCGAAGTTGGGGAAACTGGTGAGCAAGGTCGCGTCAAGTGAAGTGACCTTGTGTAACTGCTGTAGGAGTTGATCGGGGTGGCGGATATGTTCGAACACATCAGCAACAACCACGGTCTCAAATTTCTGATCCGAGTTCAGAATCTCGTCGGGTAGTCCGTCGTCAAGGTCGGCGATGACAAGCCGATCGACAGATTCCTCAACACTTGACGTAGCCACGCGATCGATCGCCGTCACCTTATTGCCAAGTGCTTTTGCTTCACCCGTTAATGGTCCGCCACCGCAGCGGAGGTCAAGTACATTCCCCGGTGGTCGAGCGGCAAGTAGGTCGGTGAGCTCGGGTCGGTCGGAGCCATGAGCGTCTTGCCACGTGTAGTCCTCCGGGATGGTCCCAGGTGCTGCGGTGCCGAAGCCCATGCGGGCAAGACGCATTCTCGTCACGTCGATCACAACGTCGCGCGCGTAGGCCAATCCGTTGACGTAACAAATTTCGTCGCCGTAATGGGTAGGTATGGCGATCTCTGCGATCCGATTTCCGGCAGCAGCCATTTGCAACAGGACTTCAGTATCGAAATCGAAGTTGTCGCTGTTGTCGTCAAAGGGAACGCGGGCGAGCGCAGAAATCGAAAATGCTCGGTAGCCCGAGTGCCATTCTGAAAGCTGGAGACCACTCATCATGTTTTGGTAGGTGGTCAGAATGCGATTGCCGACGTACTTGTAGAGAGGCATTCCGCCGTCGCGAGCTGCACCCGCGTTCATCATGCGTGAACCGCTGACCATGTCTGCCTCACCCGAAATAATCGGCGCAGCCATATCGGGAAGGAGCTCGGGTGCGTATTGGCCATCACCGTGGAGAAGGACCACCGCGTCAAGATCGTGGCGCATCGCCCATCGGTAACAGAACTTCTGGTTGCCGCCGTAGCCGAGATTGCGGGGTTGGCGAATGACAGTTATGGGGAGATCGGTGCGGCGGGAGGCGTAAGTGCTTGCAACCTCAGCAGTGTCGTCGGCTGAGTGATCGTCACTCACGAGGATTGCGGCGAGCCCTTCCATATTGGAGGGGATGCGATCAAGGGTTCGGGCAATCGTGGTCGATGCGTTAAACGCAACGACCATGATTCCGATTCGATGCGTTGGTTCAGTAGACACGGCCACCTGCCACGGGCGTCGGTTGACGACCGGGCAACTCTAGACGGTTGGAGAGAATTCCAATCAGGTCTATCAAAGCGAAATTCGAATGTAAGGCGGTGGGCTTGGCGGGTAGTGTTTACCGGTCCCCTTGCAGTGCCACTGAGGAGTTCACCGTGCCAGCAACCGTCGTCGTCGGAACCCAATGGGGTGACGAGGGGAAGGGCAAGTTCACCGACCTGTTCGCCCGCGATCAACACCTCGTCGTCCGCTATCAAGGTGGACATAACGCGGGCCACACCCTCGTGGTCGATGGTGAGTCGTTCAAACTCCAACTCGTGCCCAGCGGCATCCTCTATCCGCATATCACGCCGGTTATTGGAAACGGCGTTGTGGTCGACCCACGCGTGCTCATCGCCGAACTCGACATGCTTGAAGGCAAGGGCGTCGATACGTCAAAGCTCAAGATCAGCGGCAACGCGCATTTGATCCTCCCGTATCACCAGGAACTCGACAAGCTCACCGAGCGGCGCCTTGGCAAGAACAAGGTCGGCACGACGAAGCGGGGTATCGGTCCGGCTTATGCCGACAAGGCGGCGCGAGTCGGTCTGCGTGTTCAGGATCTTCTCGATCCAAAAATCTTCCGCCAAAAGCTGGAAGTCGCGCTGAAAGAAAAGAACGCGATCTTTGCCAAGGTCTTTAATCAGCTGCCGCTCGATGGTGATGCCATCGCTGACGAATACCTCAACATTTGCGCACCGCGTCTTGCACCGATGATCACCGATTCGGTGAATCTCATCCATGAATCACTTGAAGCGGGCGAGAACGTTCTGCTTGAGGGCGCGCAAGCAACGTTCCTCGATCTTGATCACGGCACGTACCCATTTGTGACGTCTTCGAATCCTGTTGCTGGTGGCGCGTGCACCGGAGCGGGTATTGGTCCTCGTTATATCGATCGCGTTGTTGGTATTGCGAAGGCCTACACAACACGGGTTGGTTCAGGTCCATTTCCCACCGAACTCACCGATGAAATCGGTGACGCGCTGATTGAGATCGGTCACGAGTACGGAACAAACACCGGCCGGCGTCGTCGCACGGGTTGGTGCGACGTCGTGATGTTGCGTCACGCGGTGCGTCTCAATTCGTTGTCGGAAATCGCACTCACAAAACTCGACGTATTCGACACATTCGATTCCGTCAAAGTTTGTATCGCCTACGAACTCAATGGCGAAACGTTCACGCACCTTCCGTATCACCAGTCGGTGTTGCACGAAGTCACGCCGGTCTATGCCGAGTTCCCCGGTTGGAAGACTGATATTTCAGCCGTGACAACGCGCGAAGGGTTGCCGAAGGAAGCACTCGATTACGTGACGTTCTTGCAAGAGCAGATCGGCGTACCGATTGGTCTTGTGGGCGTTGGTCCGGGACGCGATCAGTACCTGAACTTCAACGGCTGATGAACGTTTGTGTCGTCGGTTCCGGTGGACGCGAGCATGCGCTCGCGACGGTGCTGCGACGCCATCACGAAGTTGTTGTCACTCCAGGTAACCCCGGTATCCCCGGTTCCGTGTCCACACCTGCAACGGAGATCGATGCCGATCTTTATGTGATTGGTCCCGAAGCCCCGCTGGTTGCTGGTTTGGCCGATGAACTGCGGGCGGCAGGAAAGTTGGTGTTTGGCCCCGGAGCTGACGGCGCTCGACTTGAAGGTTCAAAAGCGTGGATGAAAGACGTGTTGGTTGCTGCCGGTGTTCCCACCGCGCGACATGGCACGTTCACTGAAGCGGAACCGGCATTCGCGTTTCTCAACACGCTCGATGGTTTGTATGTCGTAAAGACCGACGGACTTGCCGCAGGGAAGGGTGTCATCGTCACAACGTCGCTCGAAGAAGCGCGCGAGGCAGTGCGTGATTATCTTTCGGGTGATGCATTCGGTGATGCCGGTCGAACGCTTGTCATCGAAGAAGGTCTTACGGGCCCCGAAGTTTCTGTTCTCGCAATTTGCGACGGCACCAACGCCGTTGCCCTTGCGCCCGCGCAGGATTTCAAACGTGTTGGCGATGGCGATGCTGGCCCCAACACCGGCGGCATGGGCGCGTACTCCCCGGTTCCCGTTGCCGATCAGTCCGTGATCGACGCAGTCATGAACGACGGCGTGTTGCCGACGTTGGCGTATCTCCGCTCAATCGGTATTGATTACCGCGGCGTTCTCTATGCCGGCCTCATGCTTACGCCCACAGGTCCGAAGATGCTCGAATACAACGTGCGCTTCGGTGATCCGGAAACGCAGGTCGTTCTTCCTCGGCTTACGAGTGATCTTGGTGAACTCCTCGCCTCGGCCGCCGCTGGTCAACTCGGTTCTGCGCCGACCTTCGACGACGGTGCAGCTGTCACGGTTGTCTGCGCGGCCGAGGGCTACCCGCGCGATGTGCGCAGCGGAGACGTCATCAACGGTCTCGACGACGCGCAATCGGTTGCCGGTGCAACCGTGTTCTGCGCTGGCGTCGATGCAAATGAGCAGGGCCAACTCGTTACTGCAGGCGGCCGAGTACTCACGGTGACAGGCCAGGGTGCCAATATTGCTAAAGCCCGGCAGACTGCGTATGAAGCAGTCGGCAAGATTTCTTGGCCCGGTCTGCAACATCGCAACGACATAGCTTCGGCCGCTGCGGCCACTACCAATGGAGGATCCCGATGAAGGTTGCCATTCTTATGGGTTCGCCCAACGATCGCGACAAGATGCAAGGCGCGGCCGACACGCTTGAAGCGTTCGGCATCGAGGCCGATGTGCGTGTGCTCTCGGCCCATCGCAACCCTGCTGAAGTGACAGCGCTCGCTACTTCTGCTCGTGAAAATGGCTATATCGCATTCATTTGTGGCGCAGGGATGGCTGCCCATCTCGCTGGTGTTGTTGCTGCTCACACCACGCTTCCGGTGGTTGGCGTTCCGCTTTCTGGTGGCGCCATTAACGGCGTTGATGCGCTCTATTCGACGGTTCAGATGCCTCGGGGTATTCCCGTGGCCACTGTGGCTATCGATGGTTCCGTGAACGCGGCACTCCTCGTGGTCGAAATGTTGGCGATTACCGATACCGGTCTCCAAGCCAAGTTGCTTGAAGACCGCGCTCGCCGCGCCAATCCCTGATTTATAAATCGCACCGAGATCACCTCGGTGTCGTCGTATCCTTATGAGGTGCCCGCTTCGGGCCACCGAGGAGACCGAATGGCGTCCACGTCAGTGCCCAATGTTCTTGCTGCTCGTTATGCGAGCGCTGAGATGGTCCGACTGTGGTCGCCTGAACAGAAAATCGTTCTTGAACGAGAACTCTGGCTTGCGGTCCTCGAGGCTCAGCGAGATCTTGGTGTTGCCGTTCCCGACGACGCGATTGATTCCTATCGCCGGGTTATCGATCAGGTTGATCTTGATTCCATCGATGCTCGTGAGCGCGTTACCCGGCACGATGTGAAAGCTCGTATCGACGAGTTCTGCGCGTTGGCTGGTCACGAACAGATTCACAAGGGCATGACCTCGCGTGATCTCACCGAGAATGTTGAGCAACTCCAGTTGCGTCGTTCACTGGTTGTGATTCGTGGTCGCATGCTTGCGGCGCTCGCTCGTTTGGCCGAACGCGCGGCGGAATCGGCAACGGTTGTTATGGCGGGCCGTTCGCACAATGTTCCCGCGCAAGCCACCACGCTCGGTAAGCGCTTTGCTAACGCTGGTGAAGAGCTGTTGCAAGCGCTGTACCGAGTCGACGACCTTCTTGCGCGTTATCCAATGCGCGGCATCAAGGGTCCAGTTGGCACGCAGCAGGACATGCTTGATCTGTTCGATGGCGATGGCGCACGCCTTGAACAACTTGAATCTCGCGTGGCTGCGCATCTTGGCTTCGATGCATGGCTCACCAATGTTGGTCAGGTGTATCCGCGCTCGCTTGATCTCGATGTGGTGTCTGCGCTCGTGCAGGCCGCTGCTGGTCCTGCCGATCTTGCACTCACGATTCGCCTAATGGCAGGCCAAGAACTTGCCACTGAAGGCTTCCGTCCCGGTCAGGTCGGGTCCTCGGCCATGCCGCACAAAATGAATAGTCGTAGTTGTGAACGCATCGGCGGTTTGCTGGCCATTCTTCGTGGCCATCTCACAATGGTTGCTTCACTTGCCGGCGATCAGTGGAACGAAGGCGATGTCAGTTGTTCGGTGGTGCGCCGTGTTGCATTGCCCGACGCATTCCTCGCCATCGACGGTTTGTTCGAAACGTTCTTGACCGTGCTCGATGATTTTGGTTTCTATCCCGCAGTCATCGAACGTGAACTTGATCGGTACCTTCCCTTCCTTGCGACCACGAAAGTTCTTGTTGCTGCGGTGCGTAACGGCGTGGGCCGTGAACAAGCGCACGAGGCCATCAAGGAACATGCCGTTGCCGCCGCGCTGCGACTTCGTGAAGACGGAGCCGAAGGAAATGACCTCATCGAACGGCTGGCTGCCGATCCGCGACTTGGTCTTGCCCCCGATGAACTTGCCGGCGTCCTTTCGAATCCAATCGATTTCGTTGGTCGGGCTCCCGAACAGATCGCCTCATTTGTGACCACAATTTCGGCGCTCGTGTCGGCAGATCCGTCTGCGGCTGGGTATCGTCCGGGAGACATCCTCTGATCTGAGGACCTGCCGCCGGCCGTTTCCAGGAGACCCGCCATGACCGACGCACTTCCGCACATCTATTCAGGAAAAGTTCGCGATATTTACGACGCGGGCGATAACCGATTGCTCATGGTCACTTCCGACCGTCTGAGCGCGTTCGATGTCGTGATGGCCGAACCCATTCCCGACAAGGGCCGCGTACTCACCGCAATGTCGGCCTTCTGGTTCGAGAAGTTCGAGGGTGTGGTGGGCAGCCACCTGCTCTCAACCTCCCTCGATGACTGCCCGGCCCCGGCACAGCGCGATGACTGGCAGGGCCGCATCATGTTGTGCCGCAAGGCCGAGATGCTGCCCATCGAATGCATCGTTCGTGGGTATCTCACTGGTTCAGCGTGGAAGGAATACAAGACCGATGGCACGATGCATGGCCAGCAGCTCCCCGCTGGACTACTCGAATCGGCCAAGTTGCCCGAACCGGTGTTCACCCCTTCCACCAAGGCCGCCGAAGGCCACGACGAGAACATCTCCTTCGAGGCTTCGGTCGAATTGATCGGCGCCGATTTGGCCGAACGGGCCCGTTCGGTATCACTGGAGCTCTACACAAAGGGTGCCGAGTGGGCCGCGGCCCGAGGCATAAGTTCGAACTGGGCCTCATCGATGGCGAACTCGTGCTGTGTGACGAGGTTCTGACCCCCGACTCATCGCGGTTCTGGGCGGCCGAAAGCTGGAAGCCGGGCAGCACGCCACCTTCGTTCGATAAGCAACCGGTTCGCGACTATCTCGATGGGCTCGATTGGAACAAGCAACCTCCGGCACCTGCGTTGCCCGCCGAGGTCGTCGATACCACGAGCGCTCGCTACATCGATGCCTACGAGCGCATCACTGGTCGTTCATTTGCTGAATGGCGCGGGTGACGATCGACCGCATGCAGATCTGCTCCGCAAGCGCGCGTCGATGTGCGAGCATGGGCTCATGATCTTCTCGGTGCACGTCGAAGTCCGTCTTCGACCTGGGATCGCTGATCCCCAAGGTTCCACCATCGAACGAGCTATGCCCACACTGGGTTTTTCTGGTGTGAGCGGTGTGCGCGTCGGCAAAAGCATTCGTTTCGAAATCGATGCTGCCGATGAAGCGTCGGCTCGCGCTGAAGCTGAAGATCTTTGTAGTCGGTTCCTCACCAATCCCGTCATCGAAGACGCGATTGTTGAACTCGAACCAGCGGGCGTTGCATCGTGAGTTTACGCGTCGGGGTTGTGGTCTTCCCCGGTTCAAACTGTGAGCAAGACATGCTCGAGGCCATGCGTCTCGTTGGTGGCGAGCCTGAACTTCTTTGGCACGGCGATGCAACGGTGAATGGTGTCGATGCCGTCATTGTTCCCGGTGGATTCGCACACGGCGATTACTTGCGACCCGGTGCCATTGCGCGTTTTTCGCCAGTGATGTCTGCGGTTGCTGAGTTCGCTGCTGCGGGTGGCCCAGTTGTCGGTATTTGTAACGGTTTTCAGGTGCTTACCGAAGCCGGGTTACTTCCGGGCGCATTGCAGAAGAACGCCGGGCTCAAGTTTGTTTGTGCGCCTGCTCAGTTGCGGGTCGAGACCACGAATTCGGTTCTCACTCGTGCCGCCGACAAAGGCGCAGTGCTGAGCATTCCGATCAATCACTTCGAAGGTAATTACACCTGCGATGCGGAAACACTTGCGCAACTTCGCGATGAAGATCGCGTCGTACTTCGCTATGTCGTGAACCCCAATGGTTCGGTCGATGACATCGCTGGCGTGTGCAACGAAGGCCGCAACGTTGTTGGACTCATGCCTCACCCCGAGCGATCAACGAGCGAACTTCTCGGAAGCACTGACGGGTTACCGCTGCTTCGTTCGTTGCTTTCTGTCTGAACGAGTTAACGATGTTCAAGAATTCCGGCGCGGCGTAAGACCTCGCGTGGAACACCCAGTTCCAACCATGCCTCGGGACTGAGTTCTTTTGAATCGTTGTAATCCTTGGCCACGCCGACGAACTCGGCCTCAAGCGCAACCAAGTCGATCGGTGATTCGAGCTCTTCAAGGTCCTTCTGCTTTTTGATTTTTGACTGGACCAGATCCAACTTGCGTAATGGATCTTTTTCGGTGGCCAGATCGGCATCGATCTTCTCGATGCCCTTGCGCAGACCCTCAGGCGTGATTGGTCGACCTCGTCTGGGCTTTGCCGACTCAATTGCCTGCAGGTAGTGACGCACGATCTGTCCTCGCTCGCGCCCTTCTTTGAGCGCAAGTTTGTGGCTCTCGGTCATCGTGCCGGGAGGCAGTCCGATACGTGGCTTCTCCCCAGAAGGTTCAGAGGTCTGGTCGCTCATAAGCGTTGAGTCCATCACACCGCCGCGAGGACGACAATGGTCACGTCCAAACCCGCAGAAACACGGTGTTCCGGCGCACTAGCGTGCGGTCGATGGATGACGCGATTCACCGTGCACTCGGACTGACCGACTCTGAATACGAAGACATCCGCAAAATCCTGTCCCGCGACCCCAACCACCTCGAGTTGGCGATGTTTGCGGTGATGTGGTCGGAGCACTGCTCCTACAAGTCCTCTCGTATTCATCTCAAGCGACTTCCGACCGAAGCCCCTTGGGTGCTCGTCGGTCCTGGCGAAAATGCCGGTGTGGTCGATGTCGGCGACGGGATTGCTGCTGCTATCCGTATCGAATCGCATAATCACCCTTCTGCCATTGAGCCCTATCAAGGTGCGGCTACCGGTGTCGGCGGCATTCTGCGAGACATCTTCACAATGGGTGCGCGTCCGATCGCGCTTATGGATCCATTGCGCTTTGGCCCGCTCGACGATCCTCGTAGTCGCTGGATTGCTGAAGGCGTTATCAGCGGCGTCTCGGGTTACGGCAATTCCGTAGGCGTCCCCACCGTGGGCGGCGAAACGGTTTTCGATGCCACCTACATGGGCAATCCACTCGTCAATGTTTTGTGCCTTGGCGTGCTCCCCACCGAGCGGCTCGTTCTTGGTCAGGCCACTGGTGTTGGCAACCTTGCTGTGTTGCTGGGTTCAAGCACTGGTCGTGACGGTATTGGTGGCGTGAGTGTTCTCGCCTCGGCCGGTTTCTCCGATGAAGAAACTGATGCTGAAAAGCGCCCATCGGTGCAGGTTGGCGATCCGTACGAAGAGAAGCGGCTGATTGAAGCGTGTCTCGAACTTCTCGACGCTGGTCTCGTTGTCGGTATTCAAGATCTTGGTGGCGCTGGTCTTGCCTGCGCTACCAGCGAAACCGCGAGCCGCGGTGGCATGGGCATGGACGTCGATGTCACTGCCATTCCTCGACGCGAAGCCGGCATGGAACCGTTCGAGGTCATGACCTCGGAAAGCCAGGAGCGCATGCTCGCCATCGTCGAGCCTGCCGATCTCGATCAAGTTCTCTCCATCTGTGCCCGTTGGGAAGTTCGTTCTTCAGTGATTGGCCACGTCACCGATGGTCCAGCAACCGGCCACCCCGATGGTGGTCGGCTCCGCATCATGGACGGCTTCGATGGCGAAGTGCTGTGCGATATTCCCGCCGCATCCCTGCACGAAGACGCACCTCTCTACAACCGGCCAATCGCGCAACCAGCGGCATTCAATGCAGAGACGCGCACAATGGGTACGGAACCGGCGCCCGTTTCGGCCGATCCCGGCGCGGAACTGCTCGAACTCTTGGCCGACGCGCGCTGGGTGTTCTCGCAATATGACCATCAGCTGTTCCTCAACACAGTTGAAGGCCCGGGCGGCGACGCGGCAGTGCTTCGCCTCAAGCATCCGACTACCGGCGTTGACACGGGCCGCGGCATTGCCCTCACCACCGATGGAAATCACCGTTGGTGCGCGGTCGATCCTCGTCAAGGCACGGCGCTAACGGTTGCCGAGTCGTTGCTGAATCTTGCATGCGTAGGTGCTCGTCCGTTGGCTGTTGTGAACTGCTTGAACTTCGGAAACCCTGAACATCCCGAGGTCATGTGGCAGTTGTCGGAGGCCATCGATGGCATGTCGGAAGCCTGCGTGGCGTTCAACTCGCCGGTCATCGGCGGAAACGTCAGTCTGTATAACGAGTCTCAGGGCACCGACATCGATCCCACTCCGGTGGTCGGCATGCTCGGTGTGATCGATGCGCTTGATCGTCGCCCGCCAGGCGTGGCGCTGGTTGATCAGGGTCGTTTGATGCTTATTGGTGTGACGCAGCCAGAGGTGTCGGGTTCGCGTTGGGCTCGCGCTCGTGGTCATCGCGGCGGAACGCTCCCAACTCTTGACCATGCCCACCATTTGAAGGTTGCGGAAGTGGTTCGCAAACTCGTCATTGGTGGCATCGTTGCCGGAGTTCACGATGTTTCTGGTGGCGGAATTGGTGTCGCCCTTGCGGAAATGGCAGCCAAGTCCGGAATTGGTGTGTCCGCTGCACGGGTGGCCAACACCGCTGAACTCTTTGCCGAAGGACCATCACGAGTTGTTGTTTGTGTCGAACCCGAGTCAATGGGCATCGTCGAGAACCTGTGCACCGACGCTGGGGTACCAGTTTCTCGCATCGGTGTTGCTGGCGGGGATCGATTCTCGATCAAGGGACTTGTGGACCTTCCCTTGTCAGATGTCATTGATGCGTGGACCAACCACATTCCGGCGGCTCTCGGAGCCGGAACGGCGCAGGACTGAATCGTGCAAACTGACTACGTGGATCCAGATGACGACACACCGAAAGAAGCCTGCGGTGTGTTTGGTGTGTATGCGCCAGATCAAGCGGTTTCGCACCTTACGTATTTAGGTTTGTACGCGCTACAACATCGCGGCCAAGAAGCTGCGGGCATGGCAGTCAGCGATGGCTCAACCGTTACCGTCGTAAAAGACACCGGGTT
>JAPLAE010000094.1 GCA_026393455.1 Actinomycetota bacterium | reverse complement strand
TGGCTTCCGTGTGCGCAGATAAAGGATGGCACCGCCGACGGCGAACAGTGAGTACACCGTTGCATTGCCGACTTTGGTGGTGTTGATGGCGTTGGGATCAGACCCAGCGCTGAGCAATGGGAGGAGGGCGATGATGGTGATCGCTGGCGGGATGATGAGTCGAGCGATCATGAGCCAGCCCATGACGTCGGGGCCAAGGCCAGCAAGTCCAGCCATGTCGGGTGCACCTTGGGCAGTGCTGATCATTGCGGAGACCGCAGAAGCAAGTGCGACGGGCACGAACATGATGAGCGCCAACTTCCACACCACTGCGAATGGCACGAGGAGTGTGGCAGCGGCGGCAGCGATGATGCAGATAAATGCCATGACGACGAACGCCGCGGCGATGTGCTGGAGAATCAGTACACCGGGAGCATCAGGAAAACTCTCCCAGCGCGTGGGGTGGTCGACCTCTTGCGCCGTTGGTTCGGACGCGTCGTACGCAACGAGATAGAGCGCAAGTCCGGCAACGATGATCATTGGGATCGTGCCGCGCCAGAGCGCACCGAGTGAGAGGCCAGCGATGGCTCCGAGCATTGTCATGCGAAGAAGGCGGGGGAGCGGGAAGCGCAAGTAACTCTGCCAATCACGTTTCCAAGTGGGAGGGATGAAACTCTTGCGCTTCAACCTTCCAATTCGGATCCACGGACGAAGTCGGGCGTTTTCTTGTGACAACTGACGGCGAAGTAAGACAACGGTTCGAACATCCTGAAGAGTCACTGCGAATCGCAACTGTGCAACGAGTCCGGCGCGACGCAGCGCATGTTCGATCGAGAGATCGCCGATGCGCGAAAGGCCAAGCCACACCACGACTCCCACAAGAACGACGCTGATGAGGGCAAGCGCACGGAACTCGATGGGCCAGAACGCGATGTCGGCGAGAAGCGTGAATGGCGAAGTGGTTCGTTTCCCGAGGACATCAAGAACCGACCAACCAATGATGACTGCAGCGAGGAAATTTGCAGGCCACCACCGAAGGCGACGGCCTGACGCTGCGAGGGCAGTTGCCGACGCCAACATCCCGGCAAGTGCGAATGCCAGCGCGCCACATGTAATTGCTACTGCAGGATTTACGGGAAGTCGGTGAGCGGAGACTTCTCCGATGATGGCGCCAATGACTGCTCCGGCAAACGCCATGAAACGAAGTTGCTTGATGGCTGGGCCGCGCACAACAGATTCACGCGGCACCGGAGCATTGAGTTCATGCATCACGACGGGAGCTTCGAGCACGAGTGGTCCGCCGCGGCCGCCTGATCGCAATCCGATTCCGATCGCAATCGCGAAACCAAGGCCAAGCCACATTGGAGCTTCGTTAGCGAACTGCAAGGCCTCTTCATTCGTGAGGCGATCGTTTGGAAGTCGACTGACAGCAAACATGATGAAAATCACTGCGGCGAGTCCAACCATGTAGACCCGGTAGAGCGCGTCGATCCAGTGGACTTCAGAAAGTCGGTTGTGTCGTCGAGCTCGCCGCAGATCTAGCAGCGCCTCGGTGGGGGTCTCGACGTCGGTCACGGCTTACGAATCTACCGGTGATAGGCGTGGTGTCAGTTCGACGCCCGTTCGGCCTCTTCGGTCAGTTGCAACCACTGTTCTTCCGCCGCTTCGATTGTGGCAATCACAGAGGTCAGTTCAGCGCCGGAAGTGGTCAGATCGACGTGATTGCCAGAAGTTGCTAGTTCAGCGACTTTTGTCTCGAGCCGGTCTTTGGTCTTGGTGAGACGCTTGATCTCTTTCTCGAGATCCTTGATCAGGAAGCGAAGGGTGCTTGGTGATCGAGTCGGTTTTTTGCTTGTCGGAGCTGTTGTCGCTCCAGTTGATTTTGGTCGATTCGATGTTTTGCTCGCAGATTTCCCAGGATCGGCGATTCGACCTCGGACCATTAAGGAACGACGTTTCTCTTCCCACGCTGCATAGCCGCCGGGCCTGCGGGAAGGGGTGGTGTGTCCATCCATGATGATTACGTCAGCAACTGTTCGTTCGAGAAATGCACGATCATGACTGACAACGATTAACGCCCCGGGCCAGTCGTCGAGGAACTCTTCGAGCACACGGAGAGTGTCGAGATCGAGATCATTTGTGGGCTCGTCCAGCAGCAGGACATTTGGTTTCTGTGCGAGGACGAGAAGAAGTTGCAGGCGGCGTCGTTCACCACCTGAGAGGAGTTCGATTGGAGCCCATTGTGCGTCACCATCAAACCAAAATGATTCGAGAAGCGCGGAGTCTTGCCAGTCGGGCTCT
Organism: Actinomycetota bacterium; assembly: GCA_026393455.1. Taxonomy (GTDB): domain Bacteria; phylum Actinomycetota; class Acidimicrobiia; order Acidimicrobiales; family Acidimicrobilacustridaceae; genus Acidimicrobilacustris. The sequence continues at coordinate 34,211 of JAPLAE010000094.1, read as the reverse complement.
CGGCGACCACCGGTGATTGCTTCGCGGACGCGTTGGCGTGGATCGAGTTCGACACCGATCTGGTCGTAGTAGCCGACGCGCACGGTTGAACCGATGTCGATGGTTCCTGAAGTCGGTGACCGTCGACCGGCTATGAGATCAAGCAGCGTGGATTTTCCGGCACCGTTGGGGCCGATCAATCCGAGGCGTTCACGGTTATCGAGCATTAACTCAAGATTGCTGAACAGCGGCGCCGCGCCTTCGTAACCGAACGAGACATCGGTGATCTCGGCCACCTTGTCGCCAAGACGCGGAGTTCCCAAATAAAGATCGGGAATTCCTGATCGTGCTGCGGGTTCCGCACGTGTTTCAACGAGGGCGGTCGCAGCTTCGATTCGTGCTTTTGGTTTGCTTGTTCTTGCGGGAGCACCGCGGCGAAGCCAGGCCAATTCTTTTCGGGCAAGGTTCTTGCGCGTTGACTCTTGTGAGACGGCTTGCTCTTCGCGAAGTGCCCGCCCTTCGAGATAACCGCTGTAGCCGCCGTCGTGAAGGTAGGAGCGTCCCCGATCGAGTTCAAGAACGCGAGTGGTGACTCGATCAAGAACGTGACGATCATGAGTGACAAGTATGAGGCCGCCTCGGTAGCTGTCGAGGCGATCTTCAAGCCACGCAATGGCATCGATGTCGAGATGGTTGGTGGGCTCGTCGAGAACGAGTAGATCGCTGGGAGCAACGAGAGCACGAGCGAGAGCGACTCGTTTTGCTTGTCCGCCCGAGAGACGGCCGGTATCGGCGTCGATGAGTGACGCCATGCCGAGATGGTCGAGAACGGCGGCAGCTTCCCAATCGCGTTCGGCGACAGCTTCCACTGCAGCGAGCACGGTTCCACTCGGAAGCACGGGGCGTTGAGGGAGCGTGGCAATCTGAACTCCGCGTCCTCGGCGCACAGCTCCAGATTCTGGCTCTACCTCTCCGGTGAGAACAGACAGCAACGTTGATTTGCCCGTTCCATTGAGACCGACGATGCCGAGCCGGTCGCCCGTTGAAAGCGTGAGGGACACGTCGGTGAAGAGCGGCCTCCCAGGACGGGTCATAGTCACTCGGTCGACATCAACACAGATCATTTGTCTGAGGCTACGGCGCACGAGGCGCCCTCCGACCTTCTGTGGGTGACGGAGACACTGCGGCTAGCGTTTGTGTTGGCTCATCGGGGGGATGGACCGACCAAAACAATGTCTGAGAACTCGACCACCACACTCGCTCCATCGGATCCGTCGCGTCGTCGGCTTGTTTCGCGATTTCGTGACCGGAGCGACATGGCGGAGTCACTAGCCAGTGAAACACCAACGTGGATGGACAGATGGTGGACGCCGTTGGCGGTCTTCGCCTCGATCGGTGTTCTCGTCTGGATCGCGATTTGGTTTGGAAACAACCATCTGTCGCACGATTCGTTTTTCCCGGTTCGTCATGGAGTAGGCGATGTTTGGTTTGGTGGCTTCGCTCGTTGGGATGCGGAGTGGTACCGCACGATTGCTCGAGAGGGATACGTCTATTTCCCGGGAGTGCAGTCATCGGTGGCGTTCTGGCCTACCTATCCCGTCGTGATCCGGCTTTTGAGCTGGGCATTTCCAACGATCTACATCACTGGGACCGTCGTCACGATCGTCAGCAGCGCAGTTGTTGTAGTTGTTCTGCGGAAATGGGCCAAGCTTTTCGTGTCACCTGCAGTCGCGTTCACTGCAGTGGCACTTCTCTGTGTGTTCCCGTTCAGTTGGTATCTCTACGGCGTCGTCTATTCCGACGCACTTTTTATTGCGACGGCAATTGGCGCGTTTTATCTCGTCGAACGTGATCGGTACTTTTGGGCTGGTCTCGTGGGCATCTTGGCCACAGCCGGCCGTCCTGCGGGTCTTGTCGTGGCTTTTGCTCTCGTGTTGCGCGTCGTTGAGCGCCGCAACCTTGCCAATGGCGCGGTCGGAGTTCGTCAACTGTTCAATCCGCGGGGGCTTACGCGAGTTGACGCCCCGATCTTTCTTTCATGGCTCGGGGTTGGCGGTTGGTGCGCGTTTCTTTGGGTCAAGTTCGGCGACCCTTTGTTGTTTGTCACCATCGAGGCCAGCAAAGGCTGGGATCAAGGTGCTGGCCCATCAACATGGTTGAAGTTCCGCCTTCTTGAAGAACTTCAGCACCATCCCTTTGCCTGGTCGACGATGAGCCATGTCGCACACGGACTCGTCGTTCTCGGTGCCCTTTTCCTTCTTCCCCGGGTGAAGCACCGCTTTGGTTGGGCCTACACCGTCTACGCACTTGGGCTCATTGCCTTGCCGTTGTTGGGCACGAAGGACTTCTTCGGTGGTGGTCGCTACTTGCTCGGAGCGTTTCCGTGCGTCGTGGTGGCTGCGGAACTTCTTGTGGCCCGTCCCAAAGTGCGACTGGTGATTCTCCCGCTCTCACTTTTGACGATGTTGGCGTTAGCGGTCGCATTTGGCCGCGGTTCATACCTCTCCTGACCAATGTCTGCGTTGATTCATCAACTTTTGGCTCAACCGAGGGGTCAGGGGCTGGGGCCGGTAACGTTTGGTCTCGGTGCTGGGATCACCCGGCAGTTCTCCCGCAGAGGTTCTGATGTCTGAAAGCTCATTAGGCGCGACCGACGAGGCAATTGCAACGGGCGAGTTCGTTCTCACTGTTGCTCCCGATGCGCTGGGCCGCGTTCTGGAAATTCGTGACACCGAGGAAGACCCTGGCTCAATCTGCCTGCGGGTCGAGATCACGGGTTCCGCTGGGGTCGACTACACCTACGACCTCGGGTGGGCGACGATCTCCGAACTTGATGCCGAAGACGATCTCTCGGTGCAAGGCGGATTGAGCGTCGTGGTTGCTGCGAACAGCATTGACACAATGCGCGGAGCAGTGCTTGATCTTCCTCGTGCGTCGAGCCAGGGCGGGTTCGTTATTAAGAATCCGAATCGGCCAGCGCCAGTGAATCCGCTTGAGGGTCGCGATATCGAACTCACCGGCGACATCCCCGACAAGGTCACCCAACTCCTTGAAGAGGTCATCAACCCAGGATTGGCCGAACATGGTGGTTTCGCAGCGCTTGTGGGTGTGGACGACACAACGGTCTTCTTGACGATGGGTGGCGGATGTCAGGGCTGTGCCATGAGCGCGGCCACATTGCGCGACGGCATTACTGCTTCGATCTACGAGTCGATTCCTGAAGTCACCGATGTTGTCGACGTCACCGATCACAACGCCGGAGACAATCCCTTTTACACCTGAGTCGCCCTTTCACCTCGAAGGTGCGCATTCCGGGCGATTGGAAAAATCGCCCGAACAGGTTGCTCAGCAGTGTTAAGTACCTCTAGGGTCGCTACACCGGTCGGGGGGCATCGGACTGCGGAGAGATCCGCGGGTTGGTCTCCGCCGAGCGACTACCGCTGCCGTGAGAGGAGGACCATGCCTGACGCAATTATCGAGCGCGAGGGTCACGTGCTCGTCATGACCATGAATCGCCCAAAGCGCCTGAATGCGCTCTCTGGTGCGATGTTGATGCGCATGTACGACGCAATGGTCGAGGCTGATGCCGACGATGAAGTGCGCGCCATCATCCTCACCGGCGCCGACGGCAACTTCTCTTCCGGAGCAGACCTCAAAGCAATGGCTGGTGACGCCGGACCCGATGCCGACACCGAGATCGATACCGTCGCTCGCCTTGCTGAAGATCCAAATCTCATGTGGAAGTGCTTATTGCGCGACTACCAGCCAAAGAAACCGTTGATTGCTGCGGTGGAAGGCATTGCCTTTGCTGGTGGAACCGAACTGCTGCAAGGCACCGATATTCGCGTCGCTGGCAAGGGTGCTCGATTCGCGGTAAGTGAAGTAAAGCGGTCGCTGTATCCGATGGCAGGTTCGGCAGTTCGTTTGCGTCGACAAATCCCTTACACAATCGCCGCTGAAGTACTCCTTGCTGGGCGTGAATTAACCGCCGACGAAGCTCTCCAGTATGGGCTCATCGGTCATGTGGTTCCCGATGGTCAGGCGTTGGCCAAGGCGAAAGAAATCGCAGCACAAATTGCCGATAACGGACCGATAGCGGTTGAAGCAGTGCTGCGCACCTTGCGTGAGACCGAAGGTATGACCGAGCGCGAAGCGCTTGACCATGAGTTCACCTACGGATGGCAGGTGTTTCAATCCGAAGACGCCAAGGAAGGTCCGAAAGCGTTCGCTGAAAAGCGCAAACCAGTTTTTAAACGACGTTGATCATTCCGATTGATGTCTCGAAAGCCTGAAAAACAGGAAAGGAAGAAGATGGCTGACACTGTCCAAGAGTTTGTCTTCAACCTGACGTTCCCATTCACACGGACGTTGGGTACGACGCTCAGCACGTTTAGTTCGGCGCTGGCACAGGGCCAGATCATTGGTGTGCGCACCGGTGGTCGGGTCATTGCTCCGCCGCTCGAATACGACCCCGATACTGCTGCTGATAGCGGTAACGATTGGGTTCGAGTTGGACCGAAAGGCACCGTGTCCACGTGGACATGGGTTCCCGAACCGACCAACCTGCACCCTCTCGATCATGCCTTTGGATTCGCGTTCATCACGCTCGATGGCGCCGATACCCCAATGCTGCATTTGGTCGATGCCGGCTCCGAGAGTGCGATGGCCGCAGGAATGCGCGTCGAAGCAAAGTTCAAGGCTCCCGCTGACTGCGTCGGACGAATCGACGACATCATCGCGTTCGTTCCTGCCGCTGATCCTTCGCCAAGCGAAGGTGCTGGCGAGCCGTTCGTAGCACCTGAAGAAAACGACATCACGGAAATGGACGCGTTTTGCGACCTCCAATATGTCGACAACGCATCTCCCACCACGATTATGTGGGCAAAGGCCCTCATGGAAGGTCGCATCATCGGGCAGAAGTGTCCGCAGTGCGACCGAACAATCGTGGGGCCACGAGGCATGTGCAGCGTGTGCGCGATTGAGCTTGACGAGAGCCACATTGTTGAGGTTCCGGGCCGCGGTGTGGTCTCGAACTTCACGATCGTGACACCGACGCCATATCCCGGTCAGACCGAGACCGAGCCGTTCGCTCGTTGCTCGATCCTGCTCGACGGCGCTGATGCCGTTATCGCTCAGCAGGAAATTCTCGATGTTCCGGTGAGCGAAATCCGCGTTGGTATTCACGTTGAGGTTGTGTGGGCGCCCGAGAACGAGCGTTCCGCAGCAGATATCGATAACCGCAGCCGAGGAAGCGGTGGCGACATCATCGTCGGCTGGCGTACCACTGGTGAGCCGGATGAACCGGCTGCTCGCTACTTGGATCGGATGATGTGATGGCACCTTCAGAAAATGACATTGCAATCGTTGGGTTTGCGCAGTTGCCTCCCGAAAGGCGAACGAACCTGACTGAGTCGGACTTGGTTTTGCGCTCCACCCGCGAGGTGATTGCGCAGGTCGGAATCGACAAGTCAGAGATCGGCTTCACCGTCTCAGGTTCTTGCGATTACTTGTCGGGCCAGGGATTCTCATTTGTGCAGAACACCGACGCCTACGGCATGGTTCCTGCAATCAATGAGTCGCACGTCGAGATGGACGGCGCGTGGGCGATGTACGAGGCCTACGTTCGACTCCTTCAGGGTGACATTGACATCGCAATGGCCGTCGGCGTTGGAAAGAACTCCAACTCCGATCCATCGACCTTGTTCACGGTGGAGTTCGACCCGTACTACCTCACCCCGTTAGGCACCGACACTTGGACCTTGGCCGCACTGCAGGCACGTGCGCTCATTGATTCCGGTAAGGCTACCGAACGGGACTTTGCTGAGGTCGTCGCTCGAAATCGGGCCAACGCCAAGTCGAACCCGTTTGCACAGGTGAAGGGTGACTATTCCGTCGACGAGTTGCTCGCCGCTGATTACGTGCGCAACCCTTTGCGTCGTCACGATTTGCCGCCGACAACTGATCAAGCAGCAGCGGTCATCCTTGCTCGCGGTAAGCGGGCCTATGACCTGTGTGAGCGTCCGGCGTGGATCACGGGTATCGATCATCGCATCGAGGCGCACTTGCCGACTGTTCGGAAAGACATCACCACTTCGGTCTCAACCCGCATTGCTGCCGAGGCAGCGGGCGTTGGGAAGGGCCCGATTGATGTCGCTGAAATCCATGCGCCATTCAGTTTCCAAGAGTTGATTCTTTGTGAATCGCTGGGTCTCGACGCTTCCACCGAGGTCAACCCCTCCGGTGGAGCGCTTGCCGCTCACTCTGTCATGACCGTCGGCCTCATCCGCGTTGGGGAAGCCGCAAATCAGATCATCAAGAATGGCAAGAACCGCACGTTGGCTCACACCACGTCCGGACCTTGCCTTCAGCAGAATCTCGTCTGCGTCCTGGAAGGTGACCAATGAGCCATCAGCCTGTAGCTATCGTCGGTATCGGTCAGACACATCACAAGCGCAAGCGCGCCGATGTTTCGATCGCCGGCCTCGTCCGTGAAGCCGCCCAGCGCGCGCTAGAAGACGCAAATATGGACTGGGGCGACATAGACGCCGTTGTCCTCGGTAAAGCGCCCGACTTTTTTGAGGGTGTCATGAAGCCGGAGATGTACCTTGCCGATGCGCTTGGCGCTGTGAACAAGCCGATGTTCCGAGTGCACACCGCTGGTTCAGTGGGTGGCTCAACGGGCATCGTCGGTTCTCACCTCGTATCAAGTGGCCGACACAAGCGTGTTCTGTCGGTTGCCTTCGAAAAGCAGTCGGAGGGCAACGCACAGTTCGCTCTCGGCGGCGGCAAGGGTGCATCGATCGGTGCTGGTGGCGCATTTGCTCCATTCATTCGGTCCTATATCCAGCGCTCGGGAGCACCTGAAGACATCGGTTGGATGGTCGCGGTGAAGGACCGTCTCAACGGTGCCAAGAACCCCTACGCCCATCTCAAGTTGGCAGACATCACCATCGACAAGGTGAAGGAATCTCCGATGATGTGGGATCCGCTCCGTTTCTTGGAGTCGTGTCCTTCGTCCGACGGCGCATGCGCAGTCATCTTCACTGATGAAGATGGCGGCAAAGCGGCATCGAAGCCTCCGGCGTGGGTGCTCGCCACCGCGATGAAGTCCGAGCCAGGTTGGTACTCGGGTCGTGACCCGGTCAATCCGCAAGCAGCGCACGCGTGCGCACAGGAGATCTACAAGGCGGTTGGTATTACCAACCCGCGCGAACAGATCGACTGCGCCGAGCTTTACGTGCCGTTCTCGTGGTACGAGCCGATGTGGCTTGAAGCCCACGAAATCGCCGCTCCCGGTGAAGGTTGGAAGATGACTCAATCGGGTGCAACAGCACTCGATGGCGACTTCCCCGTGAACATGTCTGGTGGCGTGCTTTCGTCGAACCCGATCGGTGCTTCCGGTCTGTTGCGGTTCGCTGAAGCAGCACTGCAGGTCCGTGGACTTGCAGAAGATCATCAGGTTGGCGGCGCCAACCTGGCAATCGCTCAGGCCTATGGCGCGAACGCTCAGTTCTTCGCCATGTGGGCAGTTGGTTCCTCACTTAACCCGTTGGGCTGAGTCGAGGTCATGACGTGTGTCGGAGGCGGCCCCGTGTGGGTCGCCTCCGTCGCGTAACAGTTCTTCGGAGGTGTGGCTGATGCCGAAAGCATTAGTGCTCGGTGGCGGTGGTGTTGCGGGGATCGCTTGGGAACTTGGTGTTCTTGACGCGCTCGCGATCGCTGGCGTCGATCTGACCACGGCCGATCGGATCGTGGGGACCTCTGCAGGGTCTGCTGTTGGTGCTCAATTGTGCACCGGCGAATCACTTGACTCGCTTTGCGCTCGACAACTTGTGCCGGCGGAACAAAGCGCCGAGCTGCAGGTCGAAAGCAGCCTTGATTCACTCATTGAGCAATTTGCCGCGTGCTTTGACGGAGCACCGGATGCACTTGAGGTTCGCCGGAGATTGGGCGCAGTGGCATTGGGTGCCCCCACGGTCGAAGAAGCAGCTCGCATTGCAGTCATTGAGTCGCGACTTTCATCACACGAATGGTCCGAACGCGAGTTGCTGGTCACTGCGGTCGATGCCTTCACTGGCGAGTTCAGAGTCTTTGACAAGAATTCTGGCGTTCCGCTCGTTTCTGCTGTCACTGCGAGTTGCGCCGTTCCAGGAATATGGCCGCCAGTCACGATCGGTGACACTCGATTCATGGATGGTGGCGTCAATAGTGGAAGTAATGCCGATCTTGCTGAGGGTTGCGAGATCGTGGTGATCATTGCTCCGTTCGCTGGAGGATTTGGTCCAACAGTTGAGGTCGAGGCCGAAGCATTGCGATCGACGGGTGCGATCGTCGAAGTGATCGCTGCTGATGTCGGAGCAACCGAAGCATTCGGGACAAATGTTCTTGACCCAGCGACTCGCGCACCTTCGTTGCGCGAAGGTCGCCGTCAGGGTGCGCTGGAGGCTCAGCGAATTGCGAAGGTGTGGCAATGAGCCGTCGAGAACCAAATGAGATGGCAGAGGTCCTTCGTCGGCTCAGGGACGAGATGGGCTCGTTGCGACGGATCACTGGCAGCCAACGCCTCGATCGATTGATTGCCGTGCGGTCCGGTGTCGCAATCGGAGTAGCAGCGGTTGCCGTTCTGGGCAAAGTCATCGATGACGGTCCCATGAGGATGAGCGATCTCGCAGATGCGGTGCGCACGCATCCAGCAGCGTTGACGCGTCAGGTTCAGGCGCTTGAAACCGAGGGGTATGTCGAGCGTTCGGCCGATCCGCATGATGGTCGAGCATCTGTGGTCGCAGTAACGGCTGCAGGTCGTGTCGCTCATCGTCGCATCGAAGCTGCGAATGATGAGTTAATGGCCGAACAACTTGATGGCTGGTCCACCGAAGAACTTTCGGAATTAGTTGAACAACTCGATCGGCTCGTCGCTGATTTGCGAGCCGTTCCCGCCTCACGCCGCTCGAAAACTGCGGGCTGACCCACGTGGAACTCTTCCGTGCTGATCCTGCGGATGCGGCGAACTACCACGAGCAGGGTTGGTGGGGCAATGACACGGTTGGCTCGCTCGTAGCGTCGTGGCAGGCAGTGAATCCCGATGGTGTTGCGTTCATCGCTGACGGTCGTCGATATACATGGGCGGAATATCACGTTGATGCCGATGACATCGCGCGTGCTCTTCTTGCGGGCGAACCAGAAAAAGGTGAACGGATTGCGGTGATGATGCCCGACGGTCCTGCGGTTCATGCCGTGTTTGTGGGCATCGAACGAGCGGGTTGTGTGGCAGTGGGTATCGGTGCCCGAGCAGGGGACCGGGAAGTTGCTCATCTGCTTTCACTCACTGGCGCCCGCACATTAATTACCGCCCCCGAGCAGCACAGGCGTGACGCAGCGTCATTGCGCGCTGATGTTGGCGCCATGGGAGTGACGGTTGATCGTCATCTGCTTGTCGGGCTCGACGCACGCGTTGTCGATGCGGCACTTCCTGAAGGGGTCGAGATGGAACTCGATTACCCACAACGACCGATCCATCCCGATGAACTCTTTCTTCTGAATTCGACTTCAGGCACGACAGGACTTCCAAAGTGTGTAATGCACACGCAGAATCGGTGGTTCTATTTTCACAAACTCGCTGCTACAGCGGGTGGATTCTCGAAAGACGAAGTGTTCTTCGGTGCGCTTCCTGCCCCGTTTGGGTTCGGTTTGTGGACGGCCCATTTCACTCCCACGGCGCTTGGTGCTCCAACGGTAGTTATGGACCGATTTGATGCTGATGAAGCGCTTGATCTGATCGAACGTGAACGAGTGACGGTGCTTTGCTGCGTCAGCACGCAATTCATCATGCTTCTGAACGCTCAAGCAGAACGTCCACGCGATCTCTCATCATTGCGTTCGATGTTTACGGGCGGGGAAGCAGTTCCCTATGAACGTGCTGCAGAGTTTGAGGAAACAACTGGAGCGAAGGTGCTGCAGTTCTATGGATCGAACGAAACAGGCGCACTGAGCCACACGTCGTATGCCACCGACAAAGAAACGCGTTTGCGAACTGCTGGTCATGTGATCCCAGAAATGCATGTGCGGTTACTCAACCCAGAGACCTTCGCGGACGTGCCTCGCGGCGAGAACGAAGGTCAGCCTGCTTGTAAGGGACCTGCAACCGGACTTGGCTACTGGGGTGATCAGGAAGCCAACACGAAACTTTTCACAGAGGACGGTTGGATGCTGATGGGTGACATCGTTCGTATCGACGATGACGGCGTGCTGTCGGTAATCGGGCGTACGTCTGATTTCATCATCCGTGGTGGAAAGAACATCAGTGCTCCAGCCGTCGAAGCCGAACTGGCCACTCACTCATCTGTTGCCATGGTCGCTGCAGTGGCGTTTCCCGATCCGGTATTTGGTGAACGGGTCTGTGCCTATGTGGAACTGCGTCCGGATACGAGTGTGACTCTTGAGGAACTCGTCGAACACATGCGAGCGCGTTCGGTGTCGCGCGAATGGTGGCCAGAGCACCTCGTCATTGTCGATGAGCTTCCACGCTCGTCAGGCGGCAAAGTGGCAAAAGGTGATCTGAAAGCTGATGCGAAACTTCGATCAGCGGAATTGCATGCAAAGTCAAACACTGAGTGAGGTTTGCCCCGCAAGACTGCGGCGCTGACTGAATGCGGAATCGGGAAAACGATTACCAGTTCTCGAGGTTTTTGAAATTCATGGAATCGAGGAATGTCAGAATCCTGGCAACGGTCTCGTCGTCAGCATCGAGTTGTGGGGGTCGCACGTGTCCGCCAGGAAGCCCGAGCGAACGCAGCACGCCCTTTGTGGCACGAATCCCGCCCAATCGGTACAGCAGTGTTGATAGTTGCGAAATCGCGTCGAACGCGTTCGTGGCCATTTCGTAATCATTGACATTGGCGCCGGCGATGAGGATTGCGCAGGTTTGCGGCGCGAGATTTCCTTCGGAAGAAAGAAATCCTGTCGCTCCCAGCGCGAGTGCACTGAGTGCCTGTGCCGGCCCGCCTACATGTAGTTCGATTCGTTCATCAAGCGAACTGCGCAGCGCGATTAATGGCGCCAAATCTGGGTGGCTGCAGTTCACTCCGATGAGATGCGCGTATTTTTGAGAGAGGCGGTGGAGTAGGGACGGGTTGAGTCGATAGCCCACAGACATGTGCGACGAAACGACACAAGGCAGATCGGTGCTGGAGAGCACTTCCTCGAGGTACTTTTCGATTTCGGGCGCCGTCGGTCGGTGGCCATGACCCGGATCAAGCGAATAAACCTGCGCAGCATCGACGCCAACTTCGGCAGACATTGTGAGGTAGTCGATCATCTGCTGCGCAGTTCTTGGCTCGATTCCCATCGAGCGAACCGGAACGCGACCAGCAATTTGGTCGACGCCGATCTCGAGGACGCGACGGGCCTCCTCATTTGAAAGCGTGAACCCTTCACCGCTGCCACCGCCACCCAGATACACGCCGATTCCTGCATCGGCCATACGATCGAGATGCGCGCGTAGCGCCAATTCATCGAGGCGACCATCGGCATCGAATGGTGTGATCGAGATGACAAAAGTGGATGCAATCATCGCGCTGTCCATCCGCCGTCGACCATGACGATGGATCCTGTCATGAACGAACCAGCATCGCTTGCAAGTAGGAGAACAGCGCCATCAATTTCGCTCACATCGCCAACCCGGGCCATCGGAGTATTTGAGGTGATGAACGACGAGCCTTTATCGGTGGAGGTCAAGTCGTCGGTCATCTCGGTAGCAAACCAACCCGGACAAATGGCATTGACCCGCACACCTTTCCGAGCCCATTGCAGGGCCGTTTCGCGTGTGAGGTTCACGAGCCCACCCTTTGCTGCGCTGTAACCCGAATCCTTTGCGGGAGTAGCGCCGACTACTCCGAGGATTGAAGCGATGTTGATAACAGAACCTGTTTGACGCTCCACCATCGAGACGCCTGTGAGTTTCGTGAGGTGCCAAGCTGCCACAAGATTGAGCTCAACCATCGATCGAAAATCTTCGAGCGATTCCTCTTCTATGGAAATTGCATTCACCGCACCAGCGTTATTGACGAGAATGTCAATCGGACCAAGCGCGGTTTCGACGTCGTGGATGAGGGCCACTCTCTCGTCGTCGTTGGTGATGTCAGAGGGGAAGGAGTGGATCGCGCTCGACATTGCAACGAGTTCTTCAAGGCGGTCGTTGCGTCGGGCGGTGACAGCGACAGTGGCACCAGCAGCCGCAAGCACGAGAGCGATGCGACGCCCGAGCCCCGACGACGCGCCCGTGACTAGGGCGACTCGCCCGCTGAGATCAAAGAGTTGGTCAGGGGTAGTGAGATTGGAGTCCACGTTGAGGCCAGTCCGCAGGTGAGTTGGGGGTACGAATTATTCTCTAGACTGCCCGACACGGCAGCCCTGGGGGGGATTGTCGAAATCGAGGGGGAACTGTGTCATCTCAAGATGGATCACCAAGTAGCGGACGCCGCTATCGGCTTATTTCGGCCGACGGCCATTTCAACGAACCCGGCGACCTCTGGACCGCACGGGTCCCTGCTGCGATGCGAGATCGAGCGCCGCGAATGGAGCGGTTTGAAGAGGGCGACGCATGGGTGATCGAAGGCGTTGACGACCCCATGAATTTTGGGATGAATGCGTGTGCAGGTCTTGACCCTGAAGAGATGAAGGGGTGGATGCGTTTCGAAGATATGCGGCGAGGGGGTTACGACCCGGCAGCACGGATCGAAGAAATGGATCAGGACGGTGTCGATGCCGAAGTGCTGTACCCAACTCCTCGGCTTTCGGCCGCAATCGCCGCGAATCGTGATGCCGACTATCACCACGCAATGGTGCGTGCCTATAACGACTGGATCTCGGAATTCGCCGCGTACGCGCCAGAACGCTTCGGGGCGATCATGTGGATCCCGAATCGTGGAGTCGCCGAAGCGCTCGCGGAAATTGAACGGGTAGCGGATCGACCCGGAATTCGCGGGGCGATGATGGTCGCTTGGCCCCATGGCGGGTTATCGCTGAAGCCGGAGGACGACAAAGTTTTCGCGGCGTTAGTTGAACGGCGGATGACTCTCAATATCCATGTGGCAATGACACAAACGATGCCGGCATCGCATAAGTCGAAGCTTCCTGGGTATGGACGGTTCTTCGATGCGCCGAACCGGATGATTGCAATGATTTTCGAAGGCGTGTTCGACCGCTTCCCCGAACTCGATGTTGTGTTTGCAGAAACCGACTTCGGTTGGGTTCCGTATGTGAAGGAACAAATCGACAACAACTACCTGCGACTTGATCCCGTGAGCCGATTCGGATTGCAGATGCTTCCGAGCGAGTACATCAGTCGCCATTTTCACTTTGGATACATGACCGACACGTTTGGCTTGCGCAATCTTGTCGACGTTGGAGTCGAACGAGTTATGTGGTCAAGCGACTATCCACACATCAGCGCTGATTGGCCGAATTCGTGGAAAGTCATCCAGTCATCAATGTCTGGTATCTCGACAGAAGACCGCCATGCGGTGCTGGCCGGAAATGCCATGCGGTTGTATGGCTTCGGCCGCTGAATGGTGAGCAGCTAGTGAGAAGCGTTCGCCGCTGCACCCGTTGACATCATTGAGAGAGCCGAAGCTGCAACTCCTGCGGCATCGAGGCCTAGGTCGGCAAGGATCGCGTCGGGCTTGCCGTGGGCGATGTACTGCGAGGGAATACCGAGTACTCGCACTCGTGGTTCGGTGCCGCCAATCGTGCGCTCGCTGACGAGGTCGGCGAAGGACATTCCGACTCCGCCTTCTCGCAAGCCATCTTCGATCGTGATGACGTACGGATGACGAGCAGCATCGTCGATCATTGTGGGATCGAGTGGCTTTACGACGCGAGCATCCCAGACTGAAACAGAAATGCCTTGTGCTTCGAGTTGTTCCGCAGCGGCTTCAGCAGCATCAAGCATTTTTCCAACGCTGATGATGCAGAGTTGGTCGCCAGTGCGAGTGCGGCGGGCGTTGAGGCCGTATCCGACATCTTCCGGCGGCGATTGACGTGCAGTGGTCTTCGCCCACCGGATGGCGACGGGCCCATCGGTGATCTCGAGCGCGTCGTGCAGCATTTGTCCGATTTCTTGATACGAGGACGGAGCGAACACCGTCATATTCGGAACCTTGGTGAGTAGCACCATGTCGAGAACGCCATGATGACTCGGACCGTCGTCGCCAGTGATGCCGGCGCGATCAAGGCAGAACACAACTGGTTGATCATGAAGACCAACGTCAAGGTTGACCTGATCAAATGCACGCGAGAGGAACGTTGAGTAGACCGCGACGACGGGGCGAAGGCCGCCCATCGCCATTCCAGCTGCTGCGGTAACTGCGTGTTGTTCGGCGATTCCGACATCGAACATGCGGCCCGGGAATCGTTCGGCAAAAGCGAGGAGGCCCGTTGAGTCGGGCATGGCTGCCGTAATCGCAACAAGCTCGGGTCTCGCTTCGCCTTCTTTTACGAGGGCTTCAGTAAATGCAGCCGTAAAACTTCCGGGCTTTGATTCGGACGTATCGTGCAAACGCTTAATAGGGTCATTCTCGGCGGGGCCGTAGCCACGGCCTTTCTGCGTGAGCACATGAATGACTTGCGGGCCACCGGGCATGGCGGCGGCATTGCGGAGTGCTTCTTCGAGGGCCGCAATGTCATGGCCGTCGAAGGGACCGGAATAGCGAACGCCGAGTGCTTCGAAAAATGCGGTGGGTTCGAACGCTTCTCGAATGGCGGCCTTTGTTGCATCAAGTCCCGTTTTTGCAATGTTGCCAACGACGGGAAGATCAGCCAACAGCTTTTCAAGCTTCGCTTGCCGGCGCATGTACACAGGGTTGTTTCGAATCTTGACGAGGCTGTCGCCCAACTTTGAAACAGTTGGTGCGTAGGAACGGCCGTTGTCATTGAGGATGATGATGCAGTCGCGTCCGGAATGTCCCAAGTTGTTGAGACCTTCAAAGGCCATACCGCCGGTCATTGATCCGTCGCCAATTACCGCAACGATTCGGCGAGCGTTGTCGCCTTTCGCAGCTTCGGCGACAGAGAGGCCATAGGCCCAACTGAGTACGGTTGATGCATGACTGTTTTCGATCCAGTCGTGTTCGGATTCTTGGCGCGATGGGTAACCCGAGAGACCTTGAGCTTGGCGGAGGTCGGCGAATCCCTTGGCGCGACCGGTAAGCATTTTGTGGGGATAGGTCTGGTGACCGGTATCCCAAAGAATGATGTCCTCAGGTGAGTGGAACACGCGGTGGAGAGCGAGCGTGAGTTCGACTACGCCGAGGTTTGATCCGAGATGTCCGCCATGGGTCGTCACCGAACCGATGATGAGTTCACGCATCTCTGCCGCGAGCACGGTCAGTTGCTCAGGCGTGAGGGCCTTGAGGTCTGCCGGCGACTCAATCGTCTCGATGATCATGGGCGGAGTCCTTGTCGGCGGCGTTTTCGTGACGCTTCGACGGGAGACAGAGGAGGGGTCGCCGGGTTCGGCGTCCATGGGCCAACGCTACCGCCCCCGGGGTGAGTGTCCCTATTCAATGAGCACTGTCTTCGGCCTAAATCTCGAGCCCTCAGACCGTCATCGAGGACCGACGGCCGCCCATGGCGAATACCGGAGCCCCAGCGAGGCTGGCAACGACATTGATGACATACAGCACGAGGCCAAGCGCGACTGCTTTCTCTGCCGGAACGCCAAGGGGAACAAGAAAAAGGACGAAGGCGCTCTCTCGAACTCCCAAACCGGCGATGCCTATGGGAAGGACCTGGAGGATGAGAACAGCTGGATAGAACGCAAGTAGGGCAGTAAGGCCAAGCCAGCTGAAACCCAAGGCGGCCGCAACCATGAGAGCAGCGAGGCATAACGCGATTTGATAGACGAGGCCGGCGATAAGGATTAAGAGAGCAGCGATTGGTTGACGACGAAGTTCGGTGACGCTGCGATGAATTGAGTCGACGAATCGGCGCCACCCTTCTGTCGAAGCGAATCGCCCACCAAAACGTGGATGATTCGCTGCGAGAAGCACAACGATCAGAGCTATGAGAGTGACGATGGCGACAGCGAGAGCAAGCAATGTCGCGCGACCAAGTTGTCGAAGACCAGGATTGATTGCCAGTCCAAAGAGCGTGATGATCGGCAGCACCAGCCAGCCCGTAAGCCGCTCAAGCGCGACCGATGCGAACGTCGTTTCGGGCTCTCCGTTTATTTTCGAAAGTCGTGATACCCGTAGGACATCGCCACCGATTGTGGTTGGCAGAACATTCGAAACGAATTGTCCGGCAAAATAGAGCGGAATCAACATTCGAAGTCGTTCGCGAAGGCCGAGCGCGCGTAGAACTGCCTGCCATCGAATCGCCGAGAGGACAATCCCCAAGAACGTCATCGCTGTCGCAGCGAGCAACCACAGGATCGTGTCGCGGCTCCATGAGGGGATCAGATCTCCCCAGACGATCTCTGGGAATTTCCACCACAACACCCCGAGCATGAGAAAACTGACAGCAATGCGCAGGGGCAGTGCCCATCGGCGTCGTCGTTCTCGACCTGTCCCGGCAGTTTCGACAGCATCAATCAAGCCTTCGACGGACACTGACGCAATTTCGGCGAGCCCGAGTTCGTCCCCATCGCCGTCGAGATGACCGGAGATAGTCGGTCGGTGGGGATCGCTCATCTTGTGAGTCTACGAACGGCCACGGAGCGGATCGGGACTGTCGCAATCGTGGCTCCACAAAGCCATATCGCCGGTACGATACGGCGCTTAGTGCAACACGATCCCGCAGGACACGCTTGGAGTAGATGCAGATGATTGAACAATCAGTTCTCGAAGAAGTTCTCGGTGTGGCTATGCGCACTGGTGGCGAATTTGCCGAGGTGTTCGCAGAAGATCGGCGTAACGCGTCGGCAGTGCTCGACGATGGTCGCGTAGAGGAGCTCACTTCAGGTCGTGACCGTGGTGCCGGTATCAGGGTTGTGGTTGGTGACACGACAGGTTTTGCGCACACCGCAGATCTCACCGAAGCCGGGCTCATTGCTGCTGCCGAGGCTGCTGCCGCAGCCGCTCGTGGTGGCGGTGGTGGCACGAATGTCGTCGCACTTGACCGTCGGTCCGCTTCGCGTGGTTACGATATCGAGACCTATCCCGGAGATGTTCCAAAAGCACGCAAAGTGGAACTACTGGGTCGCGCCAATGACGCAGCGCGCGCTGTGGGCGATGCCATTTCGCAGGTGTCGGTGAGTTATGGCGATAACCGGCGTCACATTTTGGTCGCAAACTCCGACGGTCTGTTCGTCGAAGATGACACCGTTCGCACATTCTTCGCTGTGAGTTGCGTCGCCACTGGTGATGCAGGGATGCAAACAGGACGCGAAAGCGTGGGCCACACAATTGGCTTCGAATTGTTTGACATGTACGACGTCGACCAGCTGGCGCGTAATGCTGCCGATCGAGCGCTTACGAAATTGGCTGCTCGTCCTGCTCCGAGCGGTCAGATGCCTGTTGTGATTGGCAGTGGCGGCGGAGGCGTGTTGTTCCACGAAGCCTGTGGCCACGGGCTCGAGGCCGATCTCGTTGCGAAAGGCGCCTCAGTCTTCCGTGGGCGGGTCGGGCAACAAGTTGCGTCGAAGGGCGTCACTGTGGTCGACGACGGAACGATGGAACGTGAGTGGGGAAATATCGCGGTCGATGATGAAGGAAATCCTGCGCAACGCAATGTGCTTATCGAAGACGGTGTCCTCACCGACTACATGTGGGATCACCTCCGTGCTCGAAAAGAAGGTCGCCGTAGTTCAGGAAATGGCCGTCGACAGAGTTATCAAAACCTGCCGATGGTTCGAATGACGAACACCTATCTCCTTGCGGGCGAGGAAGATCCGGAAGCGATCATTGCCTCGACACCAAAGGGTGTGTACGTGAAGCATCTCGGTGGCGGGCAAGTCAATACCGCTACTGGTGATTTTGTCTTCGGAATGACCGAGGCCTATCTCATTGAAGACGGAAAGATCACCGAACCGTTGCGCGAAGGGAATCTCATCGGCAATGGTCCCGAGGTTCTGCAGCGCATCGATGCGCTGGGCAATGACTTCGCTATGGGTCCGCCAGGAACCTGCGGCAAAGACGGACAGGGTGTTCCCGTCGGCGACGGTGTCCCGACACTTCGCGTGTCCTCGCTCACTATTGGTGGCACCGCCGCATGAGCGAGGATCTTCTGGCCATTGCCGACCGAGTCGTCGCAATGGCCAAACCGGGGGAACAGATCGAAGCGGTCGTGGTTCGCGGTACCGAGACAGAAATCAGAGTCTTTGGGGGCGATGTCGAATCGCTTTCATCTGCGCAGTCACAGGGAGTGGGCATCCGCATCGTTGTCGACGGTCGTCAAGGATTTGCTTACGCCGGCAGTCTCGATGAATCCGCCATTGCTGAAACTTTGGCTGATGCTCGCGACAATGTGAGTTTCGCAACGTTCGATGAATTCGCAGGTCTCGCCGAACCCGATGGTGTCGTAATTCCTCTTCTTGATCTTCACCGGGACGCGATGATCTCGTTTGCGACGGCCGACAAAATCGCAATGGCAATTGAGCTTGAACGAGTAGTGATGGCTGCCGATCCGCGCATTTCGGGGATCGAGTCCGCGGAATACGCCGATTCAATTTCGGAAGCAGCGATTGCATCAAGCGCCGGCATCCGCACGGTGGGCAGCGAAACCAGTTGCTTTTTGGCGACCTACGCCATGGCGACTGAAGGCGACGAAACGCAAACCGGATTCGGTTTTTCGGTCGGCCGCGAACCGTCTGATCTGACTCCATCGGCCGCGGCGATCGAGGCGGCTGAACGAGCGACCCGCATGCTTGGTGCAGTGCAACCTGCCAGCGGCCGACTCACGGTCGTTCTCGACCCATGGGTCACGGCTCAGTTCCTTGGAATTCTTGGTTACACCCTCGATGGCGAATCGGTACTTAAGGGTCGTTCATTGTTCGCCGACCGATTGGGTGAGTCGGTTGGTTCGTCGCTTCTAACTCTCATCGACGATCCCACCGATGTTCGGTCGTTCACCGCGACCGATGCCGATGGCGAAGGGCTCGCTGCTCGCCGCAATGTGCTGATCGAGAACGGTGTCCTGCAGAAATTCGTTCACAATGCGTATTCGGCGCGACGTGCCGGAACGGTAAGCACGGGAAACGCAGTGCGTGGATTTAAGAGCACACCTTCGGTTGGTTGCTTGTCGGTTTCACTTGTTCCTGGTAGTTCTGATCCGGCAGCGCTTATTGCCGGGATCGACGATGGCGTTTTGGTGCAGGAAGTTTCAGGGCTTCATTCCGGCGTGAATCCAGTCAGCGGCGACTTTTCTACAGGCGCTGAAGGTTTGCGTATCCGCAATGGTGAGTTGGCAGAACCGGTGAGGGAATTCACAATTGCCTCAACGTTGCAGAAAATGCTCCGTGATGTTCAAGCCGTTGGTAACGACCTCCAGTTCTTGCCGATGAACGCCACTGGCGTGTCGCTCGTCGTTGCCGACCTCACTGTTTCCGGCTCGTGAGTTTCGAACCGCCCGATCAAGAATCTGCCGGTCTCCTCGCGCTCGCCCAGTCGGTGGCCGAGAAGGCCAACGTCGGTGAGCAAGTTGAAGCGTTTGTGGCGCGATCTTCTTACACAACGGTGCGCGCACACGGCGGTGAAGTCGAATCGTTCACCTCGGCCATGAGTGCAGGTATTGGTGTCCGCGTTGTCAGTGATCACCGACAGGGGTTTGCGTGGGCGGGCACGCTCGAGACCGATGCCATCGAAGAAGCCCTGGCCGAGGCCCGAGATAATGCAACATTTGCGGAGCCCGATGAATGGGTTGGTCTCGCCGAACCCGATGGAATCGTCCCGGTTCCGTTCGATGCGTTCGATCCGTCTGTCGGTTCGATGTCCGCCTCTCGAAAGATTGATCTCGCGATTGAACTTGAGCGGATGGTCCGCGCTGGTGACCCACGAATCACCGGTGTTCGTGTCGCAACTTTTTCTGATTCCACATCGCGTTTTGCCGTTGCGACAAGCACCGGAATCACAGGTGCCGGACGTGGGGCGTGGTGTTCGATGAGCGCATTGGCACTCGCCGAAGATGGGGACGAGACATATACCGGCGGAGGTTCAACGGTTGGTTTCCGTCCCGATGACCTTGACCTCGCCGAAGCTGCCGACGATGCGGTGTTGCGGGCCACAAGACTGTTCGGAGCAAAGCCAGTTCCGTCCCAGCGCGTGACAATCATTCTTGAACCCCGAATGGCCGCGACGATCGCGGGCTTACTCGGTTCGACGCTTACTGGTGAACGCGTGCTGAAAGGTCGCTCGCCATTCGGCGATCGTGTGGGTGAGGCCATCGCCTCGCCGAAGCTCACGCTTATCGACGATCCGACCGATCATCGTTCGTATGCCGCCGACATGTTCGATGGCGAAGGGTTGGCCTGTCGCCGAAATCAACTCGTTGTCGATGGCGTTCTTCAGGGATTTCTCTATGACAGTGCATCGGGTCGGCGCGCCGGGAGACCAAGCACGGGTTCAGCGGTCCGGGGCGTTTCGTCGACCCCCTCAGTCGGCTGTCAAGCATTGGCAGTAGCCCCCGGTGCCGGTTCATTCGATTCGCTACTCGCGGACATCGACACAGGCGTGTACTTGCAATCGATGACGGGACTGCATTCGGGCGTGAACCTCGTGAGCGGTGACATCTCCGTTGGTATCGAAGGTCTCATGGTCCGCAACGGACAATTGGCGGAACCAGTGCGCGAAGTCACGATTGCTTCAACATTGCAGCGGATGCTGCTCGACATTGTTGCCATTGGCGATGATGTCGAATGGCTTCCCGGTGGAACCGGTTGCCCGACAATTGTGATTGCCGATCTCTCGCTTGGTGGGTCCTGAGCGGAAGCGTTAGATCGTTCCGGCGATCATCAGACCGATGCTGGCGGCAGCAACAACGAGACGTTCCCAGCCGAAGACGGCGAGGCTGCGAGTTTGTAGCCACGACACCATCCACTTCACGGCGAGTGCGGCGAAGATGAACGCGAACACCAATCCAACGAGTGGATTGAACCAGCCGTACGCGTCGATGACGGTCGAGCCGTTCTTGGTGGTTTCGTAAAGGGTGGCTGCACCGAGGGTCATGAGGCCTAGAAGAAAACTGAATTCGACTGCTGCGGCGAGCGTGGTGCCAACGGCAAGCGCAGCAAGAATGGTGACAAGGCTTCGGCTTGTGCCCGGCCACATAGCAAGCACTTGGGCACAGCCGATGATGAGCGCTTGCTTGGGCCGTATGTGGGTGATCGACATGCCCGGTCGGTCGGCCTTGATCTTGGGTGCAAGAAAGAGAATGAGGAGGCCACCGACAATCCACGCGCCAACGACGGGACCAACGTTGAGTAAATCGCTTTTGATCGGCTTCTCAATCGCAACGCCGATAACCACCGCAGGGATAAATGCAATCACGAGTGACACGAGAAGATTGCGGCCGTCAGTATCTCGACCAAAAAGGCCCCGGATAATTGATTCAATGCGCTTTCGGTACAGGACAAGCACCGCAAGAATTGCCCCGAACTGGATAGCGATTGCATAACTATCGGCGGCATCTTTTGTTGCATCGGTATCGCCGATGCCGAGAATCCGCTGAGTAACAACCAGATGTCCGGTGGAACTGATCGGCAGGTATTCAGTAACACCCTCAACCGCTCCGAGAACCATGGCTTTCCATGTGCTCATTTGGTTTTTTGCGGCGGATTGTTCTTCGGGCGTTAATTGTGTTGATGCCGCAAGTTCAGTGGTCGCCGCATTTACTTTTGGTGCTCCAATAAAAGTGTGGAAGATGCCAAAAGCGAAAAAAGAAATGAGCAGCGCGCTAAAGAGATGATGCGCGCGTCGCTTTGGTTCGATCGTCTTTGTATGAGGCACCTTTCGACGTTACCTCGCTGGAAGTTAGAGATCAGTGAAGGGCTAGTTCGTTACTGCGAGGATCACACTGGCGCTAAGTAGTGCCCGGGCGACGCTTGAAGCATCTCGGGCATCAACCCCGACCATGAGCGATTTGTCATTTACTGAGACAACAACAGCACGATCGGCGACGCGTGCAGAAGGCCCAGTTCCCCGTGTCGCTGTCGTTGTGACGTCTGAGGGAGCAAAAAGCGTGACGTAGTCGCCAAGTTTTACGACTGGGGTGCCTGCATCAATAGGAATCGCGAACGCGACCGAATTGTCGCCAAGGAGGGCTGCTGGGCCGGACATGCCTCCACCAGCGAGGCGGCGGTCGATCACTATTTCATCTCGTGCGATTGAGCGAATGACAGAGCGCCCGACGGGAGAGTCAGAGACATCGCCGGGAAGCATGATCGTCGGGCGCAGCGCAAACTTGATGTCGTCGTTCGTTATGATGTGCCCTGGTTCAAGATCGTTCACGGCGACTGGAACGGTTTTTCGCTGGCCCCATGCTGAGGAATCGCGGTGGGCGTTCTGCACCATTGTCATTGTCCACCACAACGATAAAAGCGCAACGCAGGTTGTAACCAGCCAACGCGTGCGGGTTCGGTGAAGGGAATGGCGAAACTTTTCCCATGGTGGATCTTCGATGTGGGAATTACGCACTGCGACTCCACGGACGATGCGACCGGTGGGGGAATGCAATGACGCTAGAGAGTGTGCTGTCGAAAAGGAAGGTCCGAGCGACCCCCTCGGTTACGACGCGCTTGGCGTCGACTTCGAACCGGAGTCCGAAGAACTCGAAGTAGTGCTCGCGGGACTGGAACTCGAATCTGAACTCTTTGAAGAATCGGAGCCAGTCGATGGTGTGGTGGAACTCGGAGATGTCGACGGTGTCGATGACCCTGATGATCCTCTGGCGTCGTTCTTGTAGAAACCGGTGCCTTTAAAGGCGATGCCCACCGATCCGAACTTCTTCTTCAACGCTCCACCACATGAAGGGCATTCAGTAAGAGCGTCGTCGGTGAACGCCTGCTGGGCCTCGAAGGCATGGCCGCAGTCTTTGCATTGGTAGTCATAAGTAGGCATGAGGAGTCTCCGGCAGGGCCGAGGAGGGGGGAGGGGACCAGTCGCTGGCACTCGCTGGTTGCGACTGCCAGCATAGCGAGCCAGTCGATCGGCCCTGCAGGCGGGATTGTGGGCTCTGCATCGAGGACGGCTGCTGGTGCTTCTACGATGGCGCCCACGTCCAAGCAGGTCCCGGTCGGACGAGGAGTTGTCGTGTCCCGAGTTACGAAAGCTGTAATCCCCGCCGCCGGTCTAGGTACTCGCTTTCTTCCGGCGACGAAAGCGCAGCCGAAGGAAATGCTGCCCCTGGTCGATAAGCCGGCCATTCAATACGTGGTTGAAGAAGCGGTCCGCGCTGGGATCGACGACATCCTGATCATTTCTGGGCGTGGGAAACGCTCACTCGAGGATCATTTCGATCGAAATGTTGAACTCGAACATTTTCTCGCTGAACGAGGGAAAGACGAAGCGCTGGCGGAAGTACGAAGCATTGCGGAACTCGCGGAGATTCATTTCGTTCGTCAGGGCGAGCCACTCGGTCTCGGTCACGCCGTCTCGATTGCGCGTAAGCACGTCGGCGACAACCCGTTTGTCGTGATGCTTGGCGACGACATCATGGACGAACGGTCGACAGTTCTTACCGACATGATTGCTGTCCACGACGAACGCGACGCCGCAGTTATCGCCGTTTCGGAAGTGTCGTCTGATCAAATTTCGAATTATGGATCAATCGATCCTGAGATCATTTCCGACCAACTTGTACGTCTACGCGGAATCGTTGAGAAACCTTCGGCGAACGATGCTCCGTCGAACCTTGCTGCGATGGGTCGTTACGTCTTTACGCCTGAGATTTTTGATGCACTTGATCGCGTCTCGCCAGGTGTCGGCGGAGAGATCCAGTTGACAGACGGAATAGCATTCCTCCTTGCCGATCACGATGTCTTTGGATGGATCTTCAGCCACGGACGTTTCGACATTGGCAACAAGCAGGATTATTTGCGAGCAACAGTGGAACTGGCAATTGATCGCGAGGACCTCGGGCCTGAATTCCGAGCCTTCCTTATCGATCTGGTCGATAAGCGTCTTCGGTGATCACGTTCAGCGAAGCCCGAGCGTTCGTGCTGGCCGGATGTGCGCGAAACGCAACCGAATTGTTGGGCCTAAACGAAGCGCTTGGATCTGTTACGGCACAAGAGGTCGTCGCTGCCGAACAGGTGCCGCCATTCGCGAATACTGCTGTTGATGGTTACGCGGTTCTTGCCGCTGACACAGAGTCACTACCGACGACGTTGCGAGTAACGGGCACCGTGCGTGCAGGGATGTCGGGAGCCGATTCGCCGGTTGCTCCCGGTTGTGCGGTACGAATCATGACCGGGGCTCCCGTCCCTCCAGGCGCTGACTCGATCGTGATGGTGGAAGACACGGAAGGTTCTCCAACGGGCGACACGGTCGTTGTGACAGCAACGTCAACTGTGGGTCAACACATCCGACCCGCTGGCGATGACGTCAATCCCGGAGATCCGGTGATTGGTTTCGGAACAGAACTCACTGCGGCGCACCTTGGGGTGCTCGCTACGATCGGGGTTACTGAAATCGAGGTTGTGCGTCGGCCACGAGTTGGCGTGATTTCAACCGGTGATGAACTTGTCGACGATGGGTCAGACCTTGCTCCGGGGCAGATCCGCGATTCCAATCGTCTGACATTGCGCAAACTTCTTGAGTCGCATGGGTTCGAAACAATTGACCTCGGGCTCGCTCAGGACGATGAAGAAGTCATCGAAGCGGCGATGCTTTTGGGTGCGGAGTCTTGCGATGCCATCGTCACCACAGGCGGAGTGAGCATGGGCGACTTCGACTTTGTGAAAGTTGTGCTCGAACGAATTGGCGAGATGCGCTGGATGCAGATCGCAATCAAGCCGGCAAAACCGTTGGCGTTCGGAACGATTGCTCGCAGCGATGGAACCGCCGTTCCGGTTTTCGGACTCCCGGGAAATCCGGTGTCTTCGATGGTGAGTTACGAGCTCTTCTGTCGGCCAGGCCTTCGGAAGATGTCGGGCTTTGCCGATGAAAACCTTGACACCGGGATCGTCTCGGGGGTGCTTGATGCGCCAATGAAACGTCGGCCTGACGGAAAGATTCACTTCGCTCGAGTGGTGTGTGGATGGGACATGGAAACATCGACCTATCGTGTCCGATCGGCCGGAGCACAGGGATCTCATCAGATGGCAGCCATGGCAGCGGCGAACGGATTAGCCGAACTTCCAGACGGCCCCACTCTCGAAGCGGGCGCCACCGTGCGGGTCCGGCTTCTTCGCCCGTAACCTGCATCCATGGCCGCCGAACACACCCCTCTTGTTGACGGCTTTGGTCGCGTTCATCGCGACCTTCGTATCTCTGTCACCGATCGTTGCAATTTTCGCTGTACCTACTGCATGCCGGCCGAAGGTCTCGACTGGATGGCCCGCGACGATCTCCTTACCTACGAAGAACTCGCTCGCGTGGCGCGCGTCTGTGTCGAACGGTTCGGGTTTGATGGCATCCGCCTCACCGGGGGCGAGCCAACGGTTCGTGCAAACCTTCCGGTTCTGATCGAGCAGCTTTCAGGCCTCGGCGCCAATCTGTCGCTCACTACGAATGGAACAAGCCTGCCGCACCTTGCTCCGGCGCTTGAAGCCGCAGGACTGCAACGAATCAACATTTCGCTCGACTCCCTGAAACGTGATCGGTTCGAGCAGATCACGCGTCGCGATGAACTCGACAAGGTGCTTGACGGTATCGATGCAGCAACTGAGGCAGGTTTGTCTCCAGTCAAAATCAACTGCGTGGTGATGCGAGGCGTCAACGACGATGAAATCGTAGATTTTGCGCGGTTCGGTCGCGAGCGCGGAGTGACAGTTCGATTTATCGAGTTCATGCCCCTTGATGCGCAAGGGGAGTGGACCAATGAGCAGGTCGTCACCAAAGCAGAAATCGTCGCGGCGATTGGTGAGGTGTTCGAACTTGAAGTTGTCGCTGAACGAGAAAGCGATCCCGCAGCGCGTTGGCGCTATGTCGACGGTGGTGGGGAGTTCGGTGTAATCCCGAGTGTGACCGAAGCATTCTGCGAGTCCTGTGACCGTGTTCGTCTCACTGCCGATGGAATGCTTCGACATTGCCTATTCGCTACCCGAGAACTTGACCTTCGCTCGCTTCTTCGGGGCGGTGCGACTGACGACGACCTTGCTGCTGCGATAACTGCTGAGGTCGGCGAGAAGTGGGCGGGCCATCAGATCAACCAGGTGCACTTCATTCGCCCGTCTCGATCAATGAGCCAAATCGGCGGGTAGTACCCGTTGCCCGTTGTTTATTTACGCGACTGCGGGGCAAAGCGAATGTCGAGCGAGCGCAAATAGGTCTGCAAGCCGGCATCTTGAATTGGAATGATCCAAGCCTGCTCGCCTGATTCGTTGAAGTGTGCGTGCCACATGCCTGGCGGGGTCACGAAGGCAGAATGGGGTTCCCAGTCGACTCGGAGGGGATCAACGATGTCTCCGTTTTCATCGACTGAGCGCCCGACGAGCGTGTAACAGCCGGGAGCGCATGATCCGACAAGGTCAAGAGCAACTGATTGATGGCGATGTGGTCGTTGCACGGCGTCAACGGGAAGTGATCCGTACATCGCCCACAAAACATGCGTGACCGTCTGCGTCATGTCGTTTGGCGTGGTGTTGAGAAGTATCGAAAGTCGATTGCGGTCTGTGGCGCGGGGTGAGGATTCAACGTCGGCGAGTTCCGCTCGCACTCGTTCAGCAGGGAAACGTGTTGGTTCAAAGCGAGCGTGCGTCGGAGCGACACCGAGATGACGCAGTAGCGGTTCGTCAGTCACCCAGTACATCGTCGTGTCGTTCTTGGCTCGATGTGTGCTGGTTGAGTTGGCGGGAAGGACGAAGAAGTCACCCATTGCCCAGTTGAGTTCGCGTCCGTTAACGGTCGAAACGCCACTGCCCGAGATCACGTAATAGAGCTCAGAGGTAGCAACTGGTGCAGTGTCGACGGAATCGCCAGGGGCGATGCGAATGAAAGAAGCGAGCATCGCGGGCGATGTAGCGGGACCTTCCTTGATCGCCATTTGTTCCGAGAGGTCGAAGGGGACGATGCCGGTTGCAATTGCTTGATGTTGCGATGCTGGGAATCGATCCATCGCGACCGGAGGGATTCGACCAGAACCGATCGGGTTCGCCGCTCTCGTGTATTCGAAATAGGCCGACTGCCCGGACCAATCCTCATCGTCGAGGCCATTTGTTGATCCGCCCATCACCAATGTCGGTTCCATCCCTTCAGTTTGCCTCTCTCGGGGCACGGAGGGGGAGGGGCCCTAGAATCTGGTCATGTCAGACCGCGGACTCACACATTTCGATCCATTGGGCCGGGCTCGTATGGTCGATGTCACGCCAAAAGAGGTGACCCATCGTCGGGCAATCGCTCGGGGGCGCGTTCACATGACTCCCGAGACCGCCTCGTTGGTGGCTCGTGGTGCCATCAGTAAGGGAGACGTCTTGGCGGTGGCTCGGGTTGCTGGGATCCAGGCCGCCAAGCGAACTTCCGATCTCATTCCGTTATGTCATCCACTCATGATCGGTGGGGTCTATGTGAACTTTCGCATCGGGGATGACTACATCGAGATCGAAACGCAGGTTGAAACTGTCGACCGCACCGGCGTTGAGATGGAAGCGCTTACCGCATGCTCAGTCGCCGCGCTCACGATCTATGACATGTGTAAATCCTCGGACCGTTCCATGACGATCGGCGAGATTGCACTGTGGGAAAAGACCGGTGGTCGATCAGGTACCTATCGACGCGATCCCGATGCGTCTTTGGGAGAAGACGTTCTTGACGGCTCGTTCACCGGAAGCAACGAAAGCACCGAAAACGGCGAAGTGTGACCGATTCCTTGAATCTGTGTAATGCCATACACAGTAAGGAAAATCAGGGTTTTTGGGTGGTAGCTCGCTGGAGTTGAGTAGCGGGGCTGTAGTAGAAACGTAACGTGCTCATTCACCCGATGGATGCTTTACGGCAACCGTTTCGCAATGCGAAACCTGCCAATGGTTCCGTCCCGACTCTTACGAGGAAAGCAACAGCATGACAATTCTGGTGTTGTTCGTACTCGCAGTCGTGTGGGCGGTGTATCTCGTTTCGTGGATTCGTTCGCGTACGGAACATCACCGTGTGAATTCCATAAGTTCGTTCTCGAACCACCTTTCGATTCTTGAACGCGCTGCGCCTGGCGCTGCGTCGTCTACGGCGTCGGTGGCATCGGGCACCACCCCGCTCCGCGGCAGTGAGTACTTCGCTCCGCATAGGCCCAAGCTTTCGCCACAGAAGAAGCGCCGTCGTGACATCCTCATCGGCCTTGCCGGCGCCACGGGCGTGACGCTTCTGGGTGCCTTTGCCTTTGGTGGGCTCATGATCGTTCTCTTTGTGCTCTGCCTCGGTGCATTTGGTGGCTATGTCGTGCTGCTGGCCAATGTCCAGAAGCAGAAACTCGAGCGCCAGGCCAAAGTTCGCTACATGAACGAAACGGGTGAAGTCGCCCTGGGCCAGGCATCGACATCTCAGTCAGCATTCGGCGAGGCCGAGTTGCCCCGGATGTTCGTCGTAGGCGGCAACTGAACCATTCGGTTCGTCGATTCCGTGGTGGTTCAGGCTGTCCGGTAGATTGACGACCCCTGCGGGGGTGTAGCTCAGTTGGCTAGAGCGCTACGTTCGCAACGTAGAGGTCGGGAGTTCGATTCTCCTCACCTCCACCGCATTGGCCCGGTCCTCGTGACCGGGCCTTTCTCTTTGTGGCACGGGGGTTTGAATCTCGCTATGTCCGTTTGGGTGATGGGGCATTAGCGTTTGGGCATGCCGAGATACCGCTCACGAACCACAACCGAAGGCCGCAACATGGCTGGGGCCCGTGCCCTTTGGCGCGCCACGGGTATGACCGATGACGATTTCGAGAAGCCGATTATTGCGATTGCGAATTCATTTACCCAGTTCGTGCCCGGTCACGTGCATCTGAAGGACATGGGTCAGCTTGTAGCGCGAGAAATCGAAGCCTCAGGTGGCGTTGCCAAGGAATTCAACACCATTGCTGTCGACGACGGCATCGCAATGGGTCATGGCGGCATGCTCTACAGCCTTCCCAGCCGGGACATCATTGCCGATTCAGTTGAATACATGGTGAACGCACATTGCGCCGACGCACTCGTGTGTATTTCTAACTGCGACAAGATCACGCCAGGCATGCTCATGGCGGCACTTCGCTTGAATATCCCAGCGATTTTTGTTTCCGGTGGTCCCATGGAGGCGGGAAAGACTCGCCTTGCTGGTTCTGAGGTCAAAGTGGATCTCATTTCCGCCATGCAATCGGCCGGCGACAAAAATTTGAGCGACGAAGATGTCGATCGCGTTGAACGCTCTGCCTGTCCCACATGTGGTTCGTGCTCGGGCATGTTCACCGCCAATTCGATGAATTGCCTTACCGAAGCGCTTGGTCTTTCACTTCCGGGTAACGGCACGATGCTGGCAACCCATGCAGATCGCGAACAACTGTTCTTGCAAGCAGGTCGAACAATCGTTGATCTCGCAAAGCGTTACTACGAGAAGGACGACGAGTCCGTTCTTCCCAGGGTTATTGCTAACAAGACAGCATTCGAGAACGCAATGGCGCTCGACGTTGCTATGGGTGGCAGCACCAATACGGTCTTGCACATCCTCGCTGCGGCACACGAAGGCGAAATCGACTTTGTAATGGCCGATGTCGATGCGCTTAGTCGTCGGCTGCCGAATATTTGCAAGGTTGCACCTTCCACCGAGAAGTACCACGTCGAAGACGTTCACCGTGCGGGCGGCGTGCCCGCAATTCTCGGTGAACTTGAGCGCGCCGGTCTTATCGATGCTTCGGCACCCACGGTCCACAGTTCATCGCTGCGTGCATCGCTTGATCAATGGGACATCAAGCGCGACACCTGTACTGCTGAAGCCCGACATTTCTGGAGTGCTGGCCCGGCCGGTATCCCCACGCAAGTTGCCTTCAGCCAAGACACCCGTTGGCCATCGCTCGATGATGACCGTGAAAACGGTTGCATCCGTTCGGTGGAACACGCCTATAGCTCAGAAGGTGGGCTCGCTGTTCTCTTCGGAAACATTGCGGTCGATGGATGCATCGTGAAGACCGCTGGTGTCGACGAATCTATTTTCAGGTTCTCCGGTACCGCGCGCGTCTACGAAAGCCAGGATGCTGCTGTCGAGGGCATCTTGGGCGAAGAAGTTGTGGCTGGCGATGTAGTTGTCGTTCGCTACGAAGGCCCTAAGGGCGGGCCGGGCATGCAAGAGATGCTCTATCCGACGACGTACATCAAGAGTCGCGGGTTGGGTGAAAAGTGCGCGCTTCTCACCGATGGTCGATTCTCGGGAGGCACCGCAGGGCTTTCCATTGGACACGTGTCACCAGAAGCAGCTGAAGGTGGACTCATCGGGTTGGTTCAAACCGGAGACACCATCACGATCGATATTCCGGCGCGTTCAATCACGCTCGAAGTTTCTGATGAAGAAATCGCGAAGCGCCGAGTAGCCGAGGAAGCGCGCGGAGACGATGCATGGACCGCAACCAACCGAGACCGTGTCGTCTCGCAGGCATTGCTGGCCTACGCCGCTCTAACGACTTCAGCCGCACGAGGTGCAGTTCGAGATCTTTCGCAGCTCCGTCGCAACTAAGATGGCCAGCGCCCGTTCGATTGTTGAGTCCTATTTTTCGTGCGTGAAGGCTGGTGACAAGAATGTTGCCGAACTTTTCCATGATGATGCTCAATTGATCGGGCTCGGAACGGTGGTTGTTGGTCGCCCAGCAATCGATCAGTTCTACGCAGCATCTATTGAAAGAGGACGGCCTCAACCATCATTGGTCGGCGATCTGTTCGTCGAACGCGATCGTGTCGTTGCTGAACTGCTAATCGAACTTGCTGAGCAAACAACCATGCACGTAGTTGACCTTTTTGAAATCTCCGGAGAAAAGATCAAGTCGTTGACGTATTTTGTCGCCGATCATTCGTAGTCGTAGCAATTACATCTCGGTGAATTGCTGAACTAAGCGAGATCGGTACAGTTTCCCGGCGTCGCTGCGGGGGAGTTGGTCCACCACAAAGATTCTCTTTGGGGTTTGTTGAGAACCCAGTTGTTCCTTGCAGAAAGCGATCGTTGATTCGATTGCCTTTTCGGGATCGACGCCGGACGGCAGAACGATTGCCGCCGCGACGATCTCGCCGAACTCTTCATCGGGGAGCCCGAACGCTGCTCCATCCAGCACGCCGGGAGCGGTTGCAAGTGCCTCGTCGATACGGGCCGGATAGATGTTGACGCCGCCGCTGATGATGCATTCGGCAGTTCTGCCAGCGAGGTAAAGGTAGCCATCGGAATCGATATGACCTCGGTCTCCAACCGTGTACCACTGACCGCTTTCGTCGTAGGTTGCTTGCGTTTTTGCATCGTCTCCGTGGTAGCGGAATGCCGTGGCACTAAAGAACCACACCGTGCCCACCTCGTC
Source organism: Actinomycetota bacterium (assembly GCA_026393455.1). Lineage (GTDB taxonomy): Bacteria > Actinomycetota > Acidimicrobiia > Acidimicrobiales > Acidimicrobilacustridaceae > Acidimicrobilacustris. Next base: position 2,636 of record JAPLAE010000094.1, on the reverse strand, counting down.
GGTATGGGCTGGTGAGCGATCGTCGCGTCGAATGCACAGCCGGGATGGATCAATGCGTCCAACGCTGCCGGGATGAGCGAGCCACTCTTGGGGTGTGATCCATGTCCCCGGTCCTTCGCTCGCTGCGTACATCTCGTGAATGACAGGGCCGAACCAATCGAACATGGCTTGTTTCGTTGCGACCGTGCACGGGCCCGCCCCGTGGAGAACAAATCGCAGGCTCGAGATATCGAATGATTCCCGCTCGGGTACCGCCAGCATTCGGTTGAACATGGTTGGCACAAAGAAGGCGTGGGTGATGGAGTAACGATCAATGAGTTCGAGAACTTGAAATGGCTCGAATCGACTGGTGACGACGACGGTGACGCCAGCGCCGAGTGGCCACTCAAGACAGATGCGGCTCGGCCCAGAGTGATAGAGCGGAGCGGTGCACAACATCGAGTCGCCGTTGTCGCCGTTCATATCGAACATGCCCACCATTGCTTTACCGGCCGCGGCCGCAGCAGCGGAAGGCTGGGGGGAGTGGCGGACACCTTTTGGTCGACCGGTGGTGCCTGAGGTGTAGATCATTTGTGTCCCGCGTTGACGAACGGGAGCGGGAGCAGGTGAAGACGTGAGCGAGTCGACCCACGGGAGAAAACCTTCGATCGAGTCGCCGATGGAGATGCGAAGAGTGATGGCGTCCGGGGCGCTTCGGGCTTGATGAGCAAAGACAGACTCGGCAATGAGTGCTCGCGCTCCGGAATCAGTGAGGACGTACTGCACGTCGTCGGTTTCAAGATGCCAGTTGACTGGGAGCAGTGTGAGACCAGCGCGCAGCGCTGCCTCGTAACTAATCATCCACTCGGGTCGATTGGTGGAGAGCACGGCAACCACGTCACCTGGTTCAAGCCCATGAGCGACAAAGGCTGCTGCAAGTGCGTCAACCGATGATTCAAGTTCGCCGTAAGTGATCGTCTCACCGTTGGATGTGACAATCGCTGGTCGATTGGGATCACGCTGAGCGATTGCTGAGATCTCGCGCCCAACTGCATGGAGTTCTTCGTCGATCACGTGTGGTCCTCGCTAATTGGTGCGGATCGCCCCGGTTTCTGATGGTAGGCCGTTGGCCCGGCGTTTCTTGGTTAGCAGATCTTGATCAATGGCTTCTTGCCCATCGCTGAACCTCTACATCGGGCGGTGCACCCGGTGTAGGGGTTTCCCAAACACTTCGGCTGGCTTCTCATTAGTGTTGCTTTCTATGACATTGACGCTGAACAGTAGGTCCGACCTCGTTGAGCCAGCAGCACGATTGTTGGCATCAGCTATTGATCTTGGTGACGGGGGAACGGCAGAGCAGCGCCGGATCCTTGAACTGGTTGTGCACAACATTTGGCATCGTCCTGATATCGATGTCACGTCGCTTGAGGCAATGGGTCTTGAAGAAGCAGAGATTTTTCGTGCCGACGAGGTCGTTCACCGTCGTTTGCGCATGTTCCTTGTGTTGCTCGAACTCTGTCGTCATCCGCTCTCAGAGGAACAGATCGTTCGAGTTGAGGCATACGCGTCTGCGATCGGAGAGATCGATGACGCAGGGCTCAAACTTGCACGCGACCTAGTCAGAGCATCTCATGAAGAAGCAGCCGATCATTTCTGGCTGGCTTGGTCTTCGTCGAGAATAAAACTCAGTGAAGCGGTGCTTCTTGAGCGATATGAGCGTATCGGCGCGGTGGATCCTGAACTCGTGGCAATGCTGAAACGGTTGGGTGAACTCCCTCGGGGGACCCTTGGCCGCGAGTACGTCGAGTTCTATATGGAATACAAGTTCCAATTTCCTGGCGAAGGCGTTGACAATCCCGCCTTCTTTGTTGGCCACGACATGACCCATCTCATCGCTGGGTTCGGACCGACGGGCCCGGAAGAGGTTGCACTTTCAGCAATGCAGTTGGCAATGAACGATTCTGATGAGCACTGGATGGTTTTTCTCGCAGGTCTCGCCTCCTATGAAGTCGGAATCAGTTCAGGCACATCCGATTTCGCAGCCAAAGCTGGAGTTCTTACGAGAGAAGGTGCCCCCGAACTCGTCTTCGAAGGATTCGAGCGCGGTTCCAAGTGCGCCGGAGACTTCTCAAGAGCCGATCATCTCTCGATGGCACACCTACCGATTTCTGAGATTCGTGAGATGTATTCGGTCCCCGATCCGTCGACGCCATTTCCACCCTTCATCAATTAATTCGGACGAAGTGCAAAACGAGCGAAGGCCCCGCCGAGGCGGGGCCTTCGCTACTTACGTATGCGGGTGATTACGAGAGACGTTCGATAATCATTGCCATGCCCTGACCGCCACCGATGCACATGGATTCCATGCCAATGCTGCCGCCAGTGTCCTCAAGGCCATTGAGGAGCGTGGCCATGATGCGGGCACCGCTCATGCCGAAGGGATGGCCGAGTGCAATTGCGCCGCCGTTCACGTTGAGCTTGTCCCAACTGATACCGAGGTGCTTGGCCGACGGAACTACCTGCGCAGCAAATGCTTCGTTGATCTCGACGAGGTCGATGTCGCTGATGCTCATTCCGGCGCGAGCCATGGCCTGACGGCAGGCTTCGACAGGGCCGAGGCCCATGATTTCGGGATTGAGTGCGCTGACGCCCGAGGA
>JAPLAE010000027.1 GCA_026393455.1 Actinomycetota bacterium | reverse complement strand
CTGGGCCCGCGAAGAAATGGCGAACTTTAAAGCTCCTCGCCATTACCGCCTTGTGGACGTACTGCCCACCAATGCCAGTGGCAAGGTCGTGAAGGTCGAACTTCGCGAAATGGGACGCGGCGAAATAGCGAAACTCGAAACGGGCAACGGAGCCTGACGTCCGTGCCGCTGCCCGACGCTCCGTTCACTGGCGACTACGCCAACCTGCTTGAACTCTTTGACGCGGTTGTGGCCCAGTGTGGCGATGTTGCGGCGTTCGTCGATGGGAATGGCGAAGCCGAATCTCGTGCTCGGATCACCTTTGCTGAGTGGGCTCGTGCCGCCGATGGCGTAGCGACACGACTCTCTTCAATGGGCGTGACGCAGGGCGATGTCGTTGGCATCTCGTTGCCGTCATCGATTGAGTATGCAGTTGCCTACCAAGCCGTCGTTCGGCTCGGTGCGATCGCCAGTGGCATGAATCCGAAACTTGGTGCTGCCGAAACCGAGCACATCATTGCGAAGTCTTCGCCCAAGGTGATCGTTACTGATGCGCTTGTTGTGAATGACTCTTCGGTTGCAACGCTTTCGATTTCTGAACTGCGCGACGCATATGCGGACGAACCGTTCACTGCTCGACCCACAATTGTCGACACCGATCTTCTTGCCATTGTTTGGACGTCAGGAACCACGGGCAAACCCAAGGGTGCGATGTTCGACCACGCGTGCTTGCGAGCAATGGCGCAAGCGGCTGGGCCGTTGTCTGCGTTGGGGGACCATCGTTTGTCCCCATTGCCTTTTGCCCATGTTGGCTACATGACTCGCGTTTGGGATGAATTGATGTGTGTCATTACAACAATCATTTGCCCAACGCCGTGGACCGCGGCGGGTTCACTGAAACTCATCGAAGAAGAACGAGTCAGCGTTGGTCAGGGCGTTCCCGCTCAGTGGCAGATGATGTTGGCCCTATCCGAACTGGCGACAACCGATACGTCCTCACTTCGCATCGTTTCTTCAGGTGCCGCCCGGATCCCACCGGAAATGGTCGACGCCATGCGCGATCGTTTCTATTCTCCGGTTGTTGTTCGCTATACGAGTACCGAAGCTTGTGTCTCAACCGGCACATCTCTCGATGATCCCGACGACGTGATCTGCAACACCGTCGGTACGCCTGGTTCTGGTGTTGAAATGGAACTTCGACTCGATGAGGGTCGTGGGCGAGTTGTGGCTACTACCGACTCAGGAGACACCGAAGTCGGCACGGTGTGTTTGCGGAGCCGAGCGGTGATGCGCGGGTATTGGCAGGAACCTGAACTCACCGCCGATGCCATCGACGAAAACGGTTGGTTACTTACCGGCGATCTTGGGTTCCTCGATGCTCGTGGCGATCTTCACCTCGCCGGACGCAGCACCGAGATGTACATCCGCGGCGGTTACAACGTGTATCCGATCGAGGTCGAGAATCATCTGGGCCAGCACGAGCTTGTTGACCGCGTCGCTGTAACGGGTACGGCAGCGCCAGTGCTCGGCGAGATCGGCGTGGCCTTTGTCGTGCCGGCCGATGCCGCCAACCCGCCAACTCTCGAAAAACTGCGGGCCTGGTGCAACGAACGACTCGCTTCGTACAAAGCGCCCGACGCGCTCGTATTACTCAATGAACTGCCACTCACGGCAATGTCGAAGATCGACAAACGGTCTTTGGCTCCGGCAGCGGCCGAGGCGCAAGAGAAGTGGCAACGATGATGTATTTCCAAACTCAGAAGGAGAAGTAATTCATGGGTATTTGTGACGGACGTGTCGTCATCATTACTGGTGCAGGCCGCGGTCTTGGTCGTGAGCACGCGCTGGCATTCGCTGCCGAAGGCGCCAAGGTCGTGGTGAACGATGTTGGCGCGTCGCTGCAGGGCGATGGCAATGACATGAGCCCCGCCCAAGAAGTCGTTGAACTCATTCGTGAGCGCGGCGGTGAAGCGATCACTAATGGTGATGACATTGCCGATTGGGATGGTGCTGGCCGTCTCGTGCAGAGCGCCATCGACACATTCGGCGGTCTCGACACGGTCGTGACCAATGCCGGCATCGTGCGCGATCGCATGTTCGTCAACATGAGTGTCGACGAGTGGGACGCCGTCATCCGCGTGCATCTGCGCGGCACCTTCTGCCCGGTCAAGCATGCGGTCGAGTACTGGCGTGCTGAATCAAAGGCCGGTCGTCAGCGCGACGGACGCGTTGTCACCACCTCTTCTGGTGCAGGCCTTCACGGTTCCATCGCTCAGGCCAATTACTCAGCAGCCAAGGCGGGTATCGCTACATTCACGATCAACATCGCCGCCGAACTCGGCCGCATTGGTGTGAATGCCAATTCCATCGCTCCGTCAGCTCGCAGTCGCATGACCGAAGAAGCCTTCGCCGAGATGATGGCTAAGCCGGAGATCGGCTTCGATGCAATGGACCCCGCCAACATCAGCCCACTCGTGGTGTGGCTTGGCAGTGGCGATTGCAACGTTTCGGGCCGCGTCTTTGAATGCGCCGGTGGCCTCATCAGCCTTTCCGATGGTTGGCAGGTCGGTGCTGAGTTCGACAAGGGCGCCAAGTGGGTTCCGGCAGAGATCGGTTCTGTCGTCGATGATCTTGTGAAGGCTGCACCCGCACCATTCCCGGTTCATGGAACGTGAGCGATACCACCGCTACTGATGGTCGGGTGATCGGGGAGCGCGCGTTACAAACACGGCGCCGCATCCTCGAAACCACCGCCGCGCTCCTGCGCGAGCAAGGCGCGCTCGACCTCAAGGTGATGGATGTTGCTCGTGAAGTGGGAACGTCGCCGGCGACGTTCTACCAGTACTTCGCCGATGTCGAAGATGCGATTTTTGCGCTGTCGGTGGAGATGATCGAAAAGGTCGCACCGATTCACGCGCAAATGGCGGCGGATTGGAATGAAGGCGCAAGTGGTCTTGACCACGCTCGGCGTCTTGTCTCTGAGTACACCGATTTCTGGGATATCAACGGCGCGGTCCTGCGAATCATGCTGTTGCGTGCTGATGAGCGCGATGAGCGTTTCCGCCAGATTCGACGGGACTACAACGCTCCGTTTATGTCGGCGATGGTGGCCAAGGTGCGTGCTGCCCAAGATTCGGGTCGACTCACCACTGCGCTGGATGCAGAAGCAACGGCTGGGGCGATGCTGGCCGCTCTCGATCGGCTCCCGAATTACCGCAAGGGTTTCGAAAAGCGCGGCACAAGTCGCGAAGCGATGATCGAAACCGTTGCTCGTCTGCTTTATTCCTCTCTTTCGGGAGAACCATTCGGTTAAGAGTTACCAGCCTCGGTATTCCACGTCGCGACGTTCTTTGAACGCTGCGACACCTTCTTGGAAGTCCTTGGTATACGAGGCCATTTCCTGCGCCCACGCTTCATCTTCAAACGCGCCATGACGGTTTGAATCGAGGCTGCGGTTGAGGAGCCACTTCGACAACATGATGGCCTTGGTCGGTGATTCGGCAAGACGGCCAGCCCATTCGCCGGCAGCGCTCATGAGTTCGGCCTGCGGTACGACCTTGTTCACGAGACCGACGCGCTCAGCTTCAGCAGCCTTGAGGTCGTCGCCGAAGAAGATGAGTTCCTTGGCTTTCTGCATGCCGATGAGACGGGGAAGCATGTAGGCGCCGCCACCATCGGGGGTGATGCCACGACGGACGAATACCTCGATGAACTTTGCGTTATCGGCGGCAATCACAAGGTCGGAAGCGAACGCGATATGTGCGCCAATGCCGGCAGCAGTTCCGTTCACCGCGCAAATGACTGGCTTTTCGCAATCCATGATCGAAGCAATGAGGCGCTGTGCGCCGCGCTTGATGTTGCGACCAACATCGCCGAGCACCTTGTCAGGAGCGTCGGCGGGGCCAGGGTTGATCGGAATAGTGGAAACGCGCAGGTCGGCGCCGGTGCAGAAGTGACGCTCGCCGGCGGCGGTGATGACGACACAACGAATGTTGAGGTCGTTCGACGCGCCTTCCATAAGAGAAATGGTGAGGTTGCGCTGGTCGGGAGTAATGGCGTTTGCCGCGTCGGGGCGGTTGAGCGTGAGGGTGGCTACACCATTGTCGGAAATCTCGAAGAGGATGTCGGTGCCGAGAATGCCGTTGGGATCGTTTGCGTAGGTCGGTGCAGTCATAAGGAGTTTCTACCAGTTCGCACCCCCAGACTCGGCCGGTCCGGTTAGTTTCAGCCCATGGACTCGCAAAAATTCGACTCATTGTTTGATCTCACCGGCCGCACTGCCATCGTCACTGGCGGAACCCGGGGGATTGGCCGGGCTATTGCCGAAGGCCTTATTTGTGCTGGTGCCAATGTCGTGGTCGCCAGTCGCAAGGCCGATGCCTGCGAAGAAACTGAAACGCACTTGAATGTGCTGGCCGCCGGAGCGGCCAAGGGAGGTCGAGCACTCGGGGTACCGACACACATGGGCGATGTCGATGCGCTCAATGCCTTGGTTGGTGTCACGGTTGCCAAATTCGGCGGAGTCGACATTGTTGTGAACAATGCGGCAACCGGTTTAGCCATGCCGATCGGCGAGTTCACTCCCGAGGCGTGGGACAAGCAATTCGAAGTGAATCTGCGCGGCCCGATGTTCCTGATTCAAGCGGCGCTTCCGTATCTTGAACAGAGCGAACACGCGTCGGTTATCAACGTGATCAGTGCGGGTGCGTTCCTTGCTGGCCCACAGGTGTCGATGTACGCCGCAGCGAAGGCCGCGCTCATGTCATTCACTCGTTCATTCGCAAGCGGTTTGGCCAAGAAGAACATTCGCGTGAATGCACTTGCACCGGGCACCGTCGACACCGACATGGTTCGGGCAAACAGTCCTGAAGCACAAGCATCGATGGCAGCGGCTTCACCCATGAAGCGCGCGGCTCACCCCGACGAGATGGTGGGCCCAGCACTGTTGCTGGCCTCCGATGCTGGCAGCTTTATTACCGGACAGTGCATCCTCGCCGACGGCGGCATGGTTCCGCACTGATTTGGATTTGCTCTTGCCGCTTTACGACTTCAAGTGCCCCGAGTGCGACACCACCTTCGAAGCTCGTCGACTCTTGAGTGTGTTCGCAACGGTTGGCGGATCCTCAAGTTCCTCCTGCGCCGCGTTACACGTCGCGTTCGTAGACCCAGTCGCCTTCACCCATGAGCAAACGATTGCGCGGGCCGGGTACTGACGCGTCCGCCGATTCGTAGCCGGCATCGCCGTCGTACAGCGCAATGTTGTAGCCGTCAGCCCGAGTGAACTTCGTGACGAAGTACTCGGGCGCGTTGTCGCGGTAGTGGGCGAGGGCGTCGGCTGTCGTTGCAAATGGTGCAAGTAGCGCGAGCGTGATGAACGTGGGCGGAATGAGTTCGATCTCGCCCTCGTTGCGTCGGCGCATTGCATCGGCTGGACGCATCCAAGCGAGTTCATGAATTTCTCCGCCATCGGCGGTGAGCGCTTCAGTGGGAGCGGGCCCCATAAAAAAGTAGGTAGAGAAACGCTTGGGTGCTTCCATGGGCGGCGTCCAGTGCGACATAAACACGAGATCGCCGGTATTGATGATGGCATCGGCCTCTTCGGCAGCTTCACGAACGCATGCGCGACGGGCAACATCGAGGAACTCCGCATGCGTTTCGTCGAAGTGATCTCCAATGAACGAAGGACCGTGGTCCTCGGCATCGATACGACCGCCGGGAAACACCCATGCACCGCCAGCGAAATAGATCTTTGAATTGCGCCGTGCGAGCAGAACTTCAATGCCACCGGCTCCGTCGGTTGCATTTCGAACGAGCACAACGGTTGCAGCAGGAACGGCGACTCGTTCGACCTCGGGTTTGACCCAATCTTCTGGTCGATTGCTTTTTGCTTCGTCCACTAGTCGTCCCCCATGCCCAGCCGTTCAAGCATCGTACGGGGAACCCCTCGGTCACCTTGTGCAACACGAACCGCTCGTTCCACATTGACTGCATCGAGATCGCGGCCTGTCCAATCATCCCAAGGGCCTGCAGGGATGCGGGAAGGGTCGCCGCTCGCGTCATCGCACGCGTAGAGGTAGGCCTGCAGGAGGTGCACGTGACGCGGCGCACCGATTGGGCCGTAGCCGGGAACAATCACCGTGGCTTGATCGGCAAGTTCACCGAGGGTGTCGGCCCACGTGACGGGGTCGCCATCCCATGCATTGGGTGTGGTTCCGATGGTGAGGAACGCGCCGGCAAACATGACGCCGGCTGATGGCACGAGTATGACGAGGTTCTCGTCTTGTTGCCCGCTGACCGGTACCGCGAGAACAAGGGGAGAGAGCCACGCCGCAGCATCAACGACATGCGACACCGGCCTGGTTGCGAAGGGGACTTCGGCGGTTCGGGGGTTGGTGTCGTAATCATGAGCGAACGCGGGTGCAAGACGCTTATATGCGTCGATCGGCGCGGGTTGATCAAGCAACACGTTGGTCTGTGTGCGTCCGTAGCGCGCGGCCATCCAGAACACGGCAGAACCGCCAACCGAATCGAGATGACTGCTCGTGTAGATGACTCGTTTGATGGGAAGACCAAAGCGGTCAGCAATCTCGTTATTGAGTGCCCGCGCGACCGACGGCGCCAGCAGTGTGTCAATCACCGTGATGCCGTCGTCTTCGATGACGACTCCGGCATTGCCTGTACCAGTTCCGATCCACGCCCAAACGTTGGGAGCGATTGGCTGCAGGGTGCCGGCGCCACTGGCGACCGGGCCGATGTCGGGGGTTGGAGGCATCGGCCCGAGATCGGTCATGAGCCCGAGCGTAGGGGGCTATCGTCTCGCCGTGGCCAACCACAAGAAGACTCAAAAGCCCCGTAAACCGCAGCACCACCTTCCCAAGGTCGGTACGCCGCAGAACGACGCCTATCGGCTCAAGCGCAGCCGCGAGGATGTTGTCGACTTCGGGCTCATGCATCCGGGCAATGGGTTGCTTACGAAGATCCTGGGCGGGCTCGCCGTGATCTTCGTGGTTGGCATGATTGTTGCCTTCATTTTCCTGACCTAAGTCAGTGAAGATTGAGCATGCATCAGAGAAGTAATCCGCCGTCGACGGGAATGACCGCGCCGGTGATGTAGGCCCCGGCCTTTGACGACAAGAAGATTGCGGTGCCGGCCATGTCGGAAGGCTCGCCAATGCGGTGCAGTGGGATCGACGCTTTAATCGAGTCGCCGAAGTTTTCCAGCGTTGCCGCCATCATCTTCGACTCGAATGGGCCTGGTGCGATTGCGTTGACCGTGATGTGTTCGCCTGCGAGACGCTTGGCCAGCACGCGTGTGAGCTGATGCACCGCTGCTTTTGATGCCGAATACGAGTACGTCTCGAGCGTTGGAACACCAATGCCATCGACCGAACCGATGTTGATCACTCGTGCCGGGTCTGGTGCCGAAGCGCCAGCAATCAACTCAGCATGAAGGAAACGCGTGAGTTGGAACACGCCCTTCACGTTGATGTTGAGAACTTTGTCCCAGGCTGCATCGTCGAATTCGTCGAACGGGGCACCCCATGTTGCGCCCGCGTTATTCACAAGAATGTTGAGCGATCCATCGCACCATTCGCCGACTTCACGAGCGAGGCGAAGACATTCGGCTTCGGTGGAAAGGTCAGCGGGGAACGAAACGCAGTTGGGGCCAAGTTCCTCGGCGACTGCATTGCACACGTCGGCTTTACGCGACGAGATGGCAACCTTCACGCCGGCATTGATGAAACCCCTGGCGATCATGAGGCCAATGCCGCGGCTTCCGCCGGTGACAAGCGCGGTCTTGCCCGAGATGTCAAAGAGTTCGTTCAAGATGCTCGCGCTCAATCTTTCGGAGGAACGATATCCATGAGCAGATGCTTCGAAAGATCGCCGTACAGCGTGGGGCGCATCCGACGCTCAACGAAACGCCATTTGCCGTCGACCTGTTCGAACGCATCGGTATACGAACCGGTGATGATGGGCTGAAGAGGAATCTCGTCAGTCTGCTGAAACACCGTGAACCGTGAGCGACAGATAGCAGTCTTCTCGTCGTCGGCGATCTCGATCAGTGGATTCGTGGTGACGTGATGTGATCGCGGTGTTCCGTCTTCATACTTGCGGGTGCCCTCGACGTACATGGCGGTGACAGCTTGGGCGCCGATCACCATGGGTGTTCCGTCGGCATCAGCAATTGCGCCGTGGGCAAACAATGCGCCGATTGCTTCGTAGTCACCGGCATCAATTGCTTCGGCATAGGTATAAAGCAGGTTTTCAATAGCTCCGCGATGATCAGTCATGGTTTGAACCTAGTTGCCTTCGGTGAGTGAATGGATGGTGACTCCGTACAGCATCTGCTTGTGGGTGGCGATGGTTTCACGTGATTTGGTGGCCAGTGCCGCCGAATGGGCGATAGTGGCGGCCAAAAGCTCGTCCGCAGAAAGAATCTCGTCGGCGATACCAGCGGCGAGCGCTTCTGGACCGGTGAATCGGTGGGCGGTGTTGAGGGCCCGAGCGATGGCGGTACGAGGCAATCGAGTGAGGAGTAATTGCGCCATTTTCTCGCTCACCGGCAGACCGAGATCGAGTTCGGGCATGCACCAATACCCTCGGTCGGCGCGCATCGTGATGCGATCGTGGGCGCTGGTGAGGAGTGCTCCGGCACCGAAGCAGTGGCCATTTACTGCGGCGGTGGTGTGGCAATCGAGTCCGAGGATGCGGCCCCACAATCGATTGAGCTCATGGAGAAACTCGCGAGCCATGTCGGGGTTGGCCAGGAGCCACTCGAGCTGCAGCCCGTTTGAATAGAACTTGTCGGTGCCGGTCGTGATGAGCGCGAGCGGACCTTCTTTGGCCGCGACCTGGTCGATGAGTCCGTGCCACTCACGGACAACATCAAGGTCGAAGCGGTTCTCGCCTGAGTTCATCGTGATGACGGCGACTGTGCTGTCGGGACCCTGCCAAGAAAGTTCAATGTCGGGAGTGCTCATGGGCAGAGCATGGCACGGGCGGGGGCCTCTAGCCTGCAGGAATGGCTGACTACCGACCCCCTTTACGCGACGTCAACTACGTCCTCGATCACCTTGTAGATCTCGATGGCCTTTGTGCCCTGCCCGCCTACTTAGCGCTTGATGCTGACACCATCAAAGGTGTTCTCGAAGAGAATGCCCGCTTTGTTGCCGAGGTCATCGCACCTTTGAATCGAATTGGCGACACGGTTGGCTCGGTCTACGAACCGGCGACCAGTACGGTGCGCACCCCTGATGGCTTCATCGACGCGTACCGCCAGTATGTCGATGCCGGTTGGGGTGGCGTCCCGTTCCCCGAGGTCTACGACGGCGGCGGGTTCCCGTGGCTCGTTGGCATTGTCATGCAGGAATTCATTTCCTCAGCGAACATGGCGTTCTCGATGGCACCTTTGCTTACGCAAGGTGCAATCGATCTGCTCATGCATCACGGCAATGAAGAGCAGAAAGAGAAGTATCTGAAGCGCATGGTCACCGGTGAATGGACCGGCACCATGAACCTCACCGAACCACAAGCTGGTTCCGATGTTGGCGCGGTGCGCACAAAGGCCGTGCCGCAAACCGACGGCACCTATCGCATCACCGGCACGAAGATCTACATCTCGTTTGGCGAACATGACATGGCCGAGAACATTGTTCACCTCGTGCTTGCCCGTACTCCCGATGCGCCTGCAGGCACAAAAGGCATTTCTTGTTTCGTGGTTCCCAAGTACTTGGTGAACGACGACGGTTCGTTAGGTGCGCGCAACGACGTCAAGGTCGTTTCTATCGAGCACAAGATGGGCATTAAGGCATCACCCACCTGCGTGATGTCATTTGGTGAAGATGATGGAGCGATTGCGTATCTCATTGGTGAAGAAAATCGCGGCATGAGTTACATGTTCACGATGATGAATAGCGCGCGGCTATCGGTTGGTCTTGAGGGACTGGCGCTCGCCGAGCGGGCCTACCAAGACGCGCTGCAGTATTCCCAAGAACGCCGCCAGGGTCGCGCCCCGCTTGTCCCGGCGCCTGAAGACGGTGGAATGAGCTACATCATTGACCTTCCCGATGTGCGTCGCATGCTGCTCACGATGCGTTCGATCATCGATGCATTGCGAGCGATCATTTACGTGAATGCGCATGCGCTTGATATGGCGAACCATCATCCCGATGAAGATGTTCGTCAGCGCAATCAGGAACTGGTCGAACTGCTCATTCCGGTGTCGAAGGGTTTCGGCACTGATATGGGCATCGAAGCAACATCGTTGGCCATTCAGGTTTATGGCGGTATGGGCTACATCGAAGAGTCTGGTGTTCCGCAGCATTTCCGCGACGCAAGAATTACCGCCATCTACGAGGGGACCAACGGCATTCAGGCCATGGATCTGGTCGGACGCAAGCTGCCGATGCGCGCTGGGGGAGTTATGGACGACTTCCTCACACAGGTCAGTTCGCTGGTTGCTCGTCTCGATGCCGCGGGTGCAGAGCTCGCCGGCATTCGTGACCGACTCGATGAATCGTTGGCCTGTGTTCGCAACACGGTGATGTGGCTCACCGAGCACGGTATTGCCGATGTTCGCAATGCGCTTGCGGGAGCGACGCCATTCCTGCGCATGTTCGGTTTACTGGTTGGTGCTCGCTACTTGGCCGACTCCGCACTTGCCGCCAAGGCCGACATCGACGCTGGTGTTGGTGACGCCGAGTACTTGAATGCTCGCATCACCGTTGCTCGTTTCTATTGCGACAATCTCCTGCCTGGAGTTCTTGGTCTCGAGTCGGCGGTTACGGCTGGCTTCGAAGATCTCTATGCCATAGCCAACGAAGCATTGTGAACCTGTGATCTCGTTCCTCGCTTCCATCCCGAGCCCGTCATCGAACCAACTCGGCCCGTTCCATATGTACGGGCTGATGATTGCTCTTGGCGTTCTCGCTGCGGTTGAACTTGGTCGAAAGCGTTGGCGGGCACGCGGCGGCGATCCTGACGATCTCTATGTCATTGCGTTTTGGGCAGTGCCGGCAGGGCTCATTGGCGCACGCCTCTATCACGTTGCCACCGACTGGCGTTCGTATCAGGGGCGCTGGATCGATGCGCTCAAAATTTGGCAGGGTGGTCTTGGTATTCCCGGTGGCGTTGCGCTTGGCGTGATCGTCGGCCTGGTTATTGCCTACCGTCGCGGTTGGCGGTTGTCGGCGGGCCTCGATGCGGTCATCCCGGCCATTCCGTTAGCCCAAGCGATTGGTCGTCTGGGTAACTGGTGGAATCAGGAACTGTTCGGTAAACCCACGAGCCTTCCGTGGGGTGTGCAGATCGATAGCAATCATCGACCGCTCGAGTACATCGCTTACTCGGTCTTTCAGCCCACGTTCTTGTACGAGATGTTGTGGAATCTCGCGCTGTGCGGCGTTCTCCTCTACGTAGATAAGAAGCGCGTCATGCGACCGGGCAACATCTTGCCGCTCTATGTCGGGTTGTACTTCGCCGGCCGTTTGTGGATCGAAGCATTGCGAATCGATACCGCCAGCATGATTGGCCCGTTCCGCATCAATATCTGGATGTCGATCATCGGTGTTGGCGGGGCAATTCTCGTGTTCATCACCCGAGGCGTGCGTCGGCGTGCCTCCGACGTCGATGAGCCCTATCGTGATGGTCACATCTGGACTTCTCCCGAAACCACAGATCCTTCCGAGAAAGAAGAAACCACATGAACCTGTCTGATCTCACCGCCCTTGACGGCACAACGCTTCCCGACACCGATGGCAAGACCGTTCTTGTTGTGAACGTTGCCTCGAAGTGCGGACTCACTCCGCAGTACGAAGGCCTCGAGCGTTTGCAGCAGCGATTCGGTGGCGACTCGTTCACCGTGCTGGGCGTTCCGTGCAATCAGTTCATGGGACAAGAGCCCGGAACTGCTGAGGAGATTCAAACCTTCGGTTCAACGACCTACGGCGTGTCATTCCCGCTCAGCGAGAAGATCGAGGTGAACGGCGAAGCTCGCCATCGTCTCTACAACGAACTCACTGCTGTTGACGACGCAGCGGGCGAAGCCGGCGACGTGCAGTGGAACTTTGAAAAGTTTCTCGTTGGCGCCGATGGATCCGTCACTCGGTTCCGTCCCACCGTCGACCCTGAAGCCGACGAAATCGTCGCGGCCATCGAGTCAAAGGTTTCCTAAACCACACCATGCGCCGCTTCCGTGTTGTTGTTCCCGCGCTCGCTCTCACACTTGCCGTTTCTGTTCTTGGTGTCGCATGCGGGTCGTCATCGACAAGTTCGAAGACCCCCTTGCTTGTCGCATCGATTGCTTCGAGGACCGGCAGCGCCGCGCCCTACGGCGTCAGTCAGCAAAACGGAACGGCCTTGGCAGTGAGCGAATTGGCAGACGGTTCGATCGATCTGCGCGCCTATGACGACTTGTCTGATGTGCAGACCGGAACCGCGCAAATGAAGAAAGCGATTTCCGATGGCGTTCAGGTGGTGCTCGGTCCGACGCTTTCGCCCGTCGCTGCTGCGGCCGATCCGATAGCGCAATCAGCAGGCGTGCCTGTCTTGGGCGTTACCAACGCCACGCTTGATATGGCAGCGATCGGCAATCTGATTTGGCGAGTTTCTCTTTCGGAAAACGCAATGGTGTCGGCTTCGGTGAAGTACGCCGCATCGAAGAAGTCGGTGAAGAGCGCCGTACTTATTTGGGAACCAGCCGATGGCTATTCAACCGGTTCCGCGGAATCATTCCGTTCAGCAGCCAAGGCAAATGACATCACGATTACGAGTGAACAGAAGTACGTCGACGGTGTAACGACGGCTGGGGCCATCGCTGCTGCTGCTTCATCGGGATCGCCTGATGCGATCTTCTTCGCACTGCGTTCTGCTGTTGCCGGCGACTTCTTAGTCGCAACCGCTACCTCGAAGGCTGTTCGTGTTGGTGGAAACGGATTCAACTCGGCGGCGGTGCTCAAGTCTTCAGGTGCTGCGGCTGACGGGCTCATCGTTTCTGGTTCGTGGAATATCAACACCAGCAATGCCGATTCAAAAAAGTTTGTGGACTCTTACACCAAGGCGAACAACGTGGCCCCTGACGCATTTGCCGCCCAGGGCTATGCCGCCATTCAGGTCTTGCTCGCGGCCATGAAGAAGGCGAAGACTGGCGGTGCGGCCGGCATCCAAGAGGCGTTGGGCAAGATCGGGACCGTGCATACGGTGCTGGGGTCCTTCGGCTACGACTCGAACCATGAACCGACCTATGCCGCTGCGGTTCAGGTCGTTCAGGGCGGAACGTTCACACTCGTTTCCTGAGGCCGGCATGTCCCGAATGGGTCATTGCGGTAGTGACCGGTAGGATTATGACCGTTGGGACGACCGTCGGTCGTCCGGTGGCATCCAGTGGGGTGTCGCATCCCCTCATGGAAAGCCAACCAATGCCTACATTCGCCGATCTGGGCGTTTCGCCCGATCTCACCGCCGCCCTCGAGTCACGCGGCATCATGTCGCCATTCGCAGTGCAAGAACTCACCATTGCCGATGCACTTGCTGGTCGTGACGTCTGTGGCAAAGCCAAGACCGGATCGGGCAAGACGCTCGCCTTCGGTCTTCCGTTGCTCGAAAAGGTGAAAGGCGCGCAAGCCCGACGCCCTCTCGCTTTGATTCTGGTTCCCACTCGTGAACTCGCCACGCAGGTGCGCGACGAACTCGCGCCACTCGGCGAGGTTCGAGATGTCACCGTTACCGCCATTTACGGCGGAGCGAAAATGGAAACGCAGGTTGCGGAACTCGAAAAGGGTGTCGAGATCGTTGTTGCTACTCCTGGCCGCATGATCGACATGATCGAACGCAAGGAAATTTTCCTCGACGACAT
>JAPLAE010000035.1 GCA_026393455.1 Actinomycetota bacterium | reverse complement strand
TTGTTCATGAGGCCACCCTGGATGATGTGACCAACTGCTTCTTCGATGTTGGCGTCGTCGCAAATGATTGCAGCGGACTTGCCACCAAGCTCGAGTGTGCAGCGCTTGAGTTGCTCGCCACAGATTGCACCGATCTTGCGACCGGCTGCGGTTGAACCAGTGAAGCTGACCTTGTCGACGTCAGGATGACGGACGAGGTATTCGCCGACCTCGCGGTCAGCCGGAACGATGTTGATGACGCCAGCAGGAACGCCTGCTTCGATGAGGACCTCGGCGAAGAGGTTGGCATCGAGAGGAGTCTCCGGAGCGGGCTTCAACACGATGGTCGAACCCGAAGCAAGCGTCGGGCCAACCTTGAGGGTGGTGATGAACAGAGGCACATTCCACGGAATGATGCCGGCGCAAACGCCGACTGGTTCGCGGCGAACAATGATCTGTCCACCGAGAGCGCCGTCACGACGTTCTTCGAATGGGAAGTTCAGCGTGTGCTGTGCAAAGGAGTTGAGCACCATGGTTGCGGACAGAACCTGACCGAACATGGAGAAGTAGTACGGAGCACCAACTTCGCTCACGATGAGGTTGGTGAACTCTTCCTGACGAGCGGTGAGGAGCTCGGCAACCTTCGCGAGCAGAGCGGAACGCTCTTGCGGCGTGTAGTCAGCCCACGGGCCAGTAAGAGCAGCCTTGGCGGCGGCAACGGCGCGATCCATGTCGGCATTGGTCGCAACAGGAACGGAACCAATGACCTCTTCGGTCGTTGGTGAGAGCACCTTGAGCGTTTCGTTCCCGGCGGGTTCGACCCACTCGCCCCCGATAAAGAACTTGTCGTACGTCAGCATGACTTCCCCTTCTCATGACCCGGATCGACCGGGCGTTCAGGGGAGTGAATCTATCGGCCCGCCGGCCGCTGAGCCCATCTGACGGAGTCTTTGGCTCAGTCGGGTGCATTCAGTTGGTTAACAACCCTCAGGGCATCGCCGGTCTCGGCGAAATTGACCGCGATGATCGTCGGGAAGAGGCCCCGTTGCGTCATGCAGTCTTTGACTCGAGGCATGAGGACGTCATAGGCGTTCACGGTCTTTGCCTGGCGCACCGTGGGAGCTGATCCCGCTGGTGTAACCCAGTGGTTGATTTGGAAAAGCGGTGAACTCGGGGACCCCCGGTTGGGTGCGCAGCTCGGGAGACCAGCCCAGTCTTTCGTCCACGTTTGGGTTCCGTCGACAGCAGGGACAGTGGCTTCAACGGGCCCGGTCACGGTGGCGGTGCCGGTGTACTTCGGTGAACCTGGGGCGTAGAGCGCCGAATCCTTGCGGAACGTGTAGGGGGTGTCCTGGAAGACTCCGTAACCGCGGGTGTTCCAAGAGGGAGGAGCTCCGCTGAACTCCGAAAGTAAAACGATGTTTCGTTTGGAATTGATGAGCTGGCCGAGTGTGGGCATGCGAGCACTGGGGTCGAAGTCCATGACCCTGTCGAAGACCTTTGCGTCGCGCAGTGCCTTCTCTGTATCGGCCTTCGAGACGTAATCGCCGACGAACAGCATGATGACATTGTCAGGGTTAGTAATGAGGAACTGATTGATGTAAGAAAGTGCTGTTGTGAACTTTGTTGCGCCGTATTCGCAATAGACATGACACAGGTACACGTCTCGAAGTTTCGGGTCGACTTTGATATCCGCCTGCAGCTGTTTGGCTTTCGCTTGTTGTGCCTCGGAGTACTGATCATCGCGATCGATGGGATTGACGGTGAGTTCAGCGAGGCTGTCGGTAATTACTAAATTGGCGCCGGTCACGTTGACTGTCGTGGGTATGCCGTAATGGGTCTTGACGAGCAAAGCACGAACGCCGTAATTCAATTGTGCAGGAATGCTCCGGGACTGTTCATAAAACAACCAACCTGGATCAGCGGCAGTTGACATCGCATTATGTGCTCCTAGGAATGCGACTTCGTTGAGCGGCTTGTTGCATAACGACGCCGAACCGTTGCACTTCTGCTGGTCGTTCTGCGCGGTTTTGCTCCGGGCTCCCGAAGTGGAAAGCCATGCGCCTGCACCGATCACCACAAGGAGCGCGAGTGAGACAAATGCAATTCTTGTAACCGCGCTATTGAATCGAAATTTCGTGATGTCAGACGCGATGAGGCTGCGAGTCGTGGTCTCCGAATGTCGTCCGACAATCGCTAGTAATTGGACCGAACCTACGTACGCGAGCACTGCACCAGCGAGAATGACAACTAGGGGGATGACTGTTTCTCGCTGAATGATCACGAGAAGGCCGCCCAACATAAGTAGGAGAGCGTGTGCGATTCGGCCTCGTTGTGTTTTGGGTTTGAATCGTTCAACGGAGTTGCGCAAACGAGTAATTGTCGATCCAACGGTGACAACGCTGCCGTGCGGAGTCGTGGCAGTGGAAAATGCGCAAAGTACGACTCCAGCCCCAACGATCCAGATGGAAAGCAGTCGAAAATCGCTGATAAATAGTTGTGTTGCCGCAACGTAAGCGCGCTGGGTGTCAGGGTCGTTTGCGTAGGAGCCGGCGATAATTGGAACGACTGTTGCAATCGCAAACATGACGATTCCACCGAACGCCCCTGAGACCCCGAGCGCAAAGACGGAACGACGCCTATCGGAGTCAAGGAAGATCGTTGCTAGCGCAAAGAATGCAGCGGCGGTTGAGAGTCCAATCCCCGCGTAGGTCAGTTTTTCGGCGATGCGCCAGAGCCCAAGTCCGCGCGTGTTGTCGCCGATCTTTACGAGAAGTTGCGATGAACCTGCAGGAATTGAATTTGCTAGATCTGGGTTTGTGGCCTGGAGACTTCCCGAAAGGACGCCGAGTCCTTCGCTGAGGTTGATGACTGCGGTATTGCCGCTTTTCGTGAAGATGTAGCCGTGGCCGGTGGCGAGCGCTCGACGAAAGATCGAGCGAAATGCAGGTGTCTGCATAATCGGATCAAGCGTGGTCCTGATGACGGTTCGGAACGACGCAAGATTCGATGGGCCTGAGTTGACGATCGCGTCGGTAAGTTCATCGGCAAGTTTCGTTCGAACTGCATCAGAATCCAGAATTTTCTCGGCTCGCTGTGCGAATCGCGCAGAGTCGAAGACCGTCACGCGGGCCCAAATCGACGTGATGCCAAGTGTGAACGTCAGGAAGAAGAGGAACGCACAAAAGAGTGAACCGATATGGCGGGCAGTGCGTTTGTGCTTTGGCTCCGTGGTCCGTTCATTGGATGCAGCGGTCATCGACGTATCCCTTGCCCTCGGACTGGGAAACCTTGCCACAGATCAGGGCTGCATCAGCAGGATTGCTCGTGGCTTCAGCGAGGCGATCCGAGGTTTGGCAGGATGGGGGTCTCGCTGAATGGCGGGATCGAAAGGAATCTGATGCAGCTCGGCATGGTGGGTCTCGGACGTATGGGTGCAAATCTCGTTCGTCGTCTCGTTCGCGATGGTCATACCTGCGTGGTCTTTGATGTCGACGCCAAGGCAGTCGCAACCCTCGCGGCCGAGAGTGATTCCATCACCGGAGCCAGCGATCTCGCTGATTTCGTCGCGAAGCTTGATGTGCCTCGTGCGGCTTGGGTGATGGTTCCGGCCGCATATGCCGGCGGCACCGTGGATGACCTTGCCGCGCTTATGGA
>JAPLAE010000105.1 GCA_026393455.1 Actinomycetota bacterium | reverse complement strand
CGGCCAGAAATCCAAGAGCGGCCAGAACGAGCCCGACGATCCCCACCGCAATCAAGAACGGGAGATTCACGATGATGCCGAGGACGACCCCGATGATTCCACCAAGCAGACAGAGAACTGGGGCCATCTGCAGTGAACGCTCGACATGCGTACCTTCAACCCCGACGTCGTCGATCAACCTAAAATCAATTTCGTCCTCCCCGTCGTCGAAGGGGACGAAGTCGTAGCGACCAGGGGTTGGGACACCAACCGACGCTGAATCGTCAATCGTCAGCCGCATCATTTCGTCATGGGCTCGCCTGCGTTCAGGATCACCCAAGACGGCCCACGCCTCATTGATCGCTTGCATCTCGCGCTCGTTGGCTTGGCGCGCAACCGCGTCGGTGTGGAAATCAGGATGATGGATTCGCGCCAGTTGTAAATACGCACGACGGATCTGTTCCGCGCTCGCCGATGGCGAGACTCCCAACCGGTCATAGAACGACTCAGACATAGGGAGAGCTCAACGGACAGACCCAGGCTCGACAACAAAAGCCGGCACTACAACGGATCCGCTTTGCACCGTGACAGCGCCACCAGGCGCAACCGAACGTCCAACCCGGGCTAGGGCCAATGCGGGGAGTCCAGCTCCTAACGAGGGAGTCACGCTTGTAAGCGCGCCAACAGTTACACCATCCAACAGCACCTCATCGCCAACCGCAGCGTCGGCCTCGAGCACCAGCAATCGAATGGGATGCGGAACGTTGTTTCCACGACTGTCGATTCGAGCAACAAGTTCTTGGCCGGTATAGCAACCCTTGGTGAAACTCACCGACGCTCCGATCACCCACTCACCTGCTTCACCAGGAATGGTGTCTTCGGTGAGTTCTGAACCCATCTGCGGAATGCCATGGGCGATCCGATAGCGCTCGAGCGACTCGCTTGAAACCGAATCTACTGCGAGGTCTCCAATTTTGGTGACTGCACCGTCAAGCACCAACAGATCGACACCAGCGACATCGGGCCCAATCGGCGAGACGACGAGTTCGTCGCCGATCGCATCGGCACCGAGACGAATGGTTTCAGAGCTCCAGCGACGCTGCACAAGTTGTGCGCGTTGCGGTTCGCCGATCGTGGCCTTCGTGCGAAGCAGGAACCGCTTCAATCGGGCAACGACAACATCGCCCCAACCGTGGTCGACCTCGAGCAGGTAGTTCTCGGCATCAACGCGATGCACACGAAGCCAAGCATCGACCTTCCCGTTCGGCCCCAAGAGAAATGACAACGCGCTGTCGCCCACCATGGCAACGACGTCTTGACTCAACTGTCCCTGAAGGTAACGAGCGGAGTCCGGCCCCGCCACGGCAATGACATCACGTTCGACGATTCCGTCACCGCCGGAGCCGCACAGCAGTCCATAATCGCGAGAAATCTCTCCAGCCGATGAATGGTTCACCGCATGAGTGTCGCACTAAGAACAGCGACATGCACCAGCGAGATCAGCTGTTGGGTTCGCCACGACGTTGGGCCGTCATCCGGCGGGCGCCTGGAACTGCGCTCAAGAGCCCGCGGGCCTTGTTGCGGCATTCGAGATCTTCGTGTTCGGCCACGCTGTCGGCGACGATGCCTGCGCCTGCCTGCACATGGGCGATTCCGTCTGCTCCGACCATGAGAGTGCGGATTGCGAGAGCAGTATCAATCGTTCCCGAAAAATCGATATAACCAACGACGCCAGCGTAGGGACCTCGCTTCACCGGTTCGAGTTCATCGATGATCTCCATCGCACGAATCTTTGGCGCACCAGAAACGGTGCCTGCCGGAAGCGTGGCGCGAAGCACATCGATTGGAGTCTTGCCGTGCGCAAGTTCACCGGAAACTTGAGAGGTGAGGTGCATCACGTGGCTGTAGCGCTCGAGCACCATCATTTCGTCGACCTGTTCGGTGCCGAACTCGACGACTCGCCCAACATCGTTGCGCGCAAGATCGATGAGCATCACGTGCTCAGCGATCTCTTTGGGATGTTCGCGTAGTTCAGCGCCAAGTCGGCGATCTTCTTCGTCGGTTGCGCCTCGACGACGAGTTCCGGCGATCGGTCGAGAGATCACACGATTGTCGACAAGCTTCACCATTGGTTCTGGAGAAGAACCCGCAAGACTTAATTCGGGCATCCGAACGAAATACATATACGGGCTGGGATTTACCTGACGAAGCACGCGGTAGAAATCAAACGGGTCGGCACCAAGTTCAAACGAGAACCGCTGCGAAAGGACAACCTGAAAAATGTCGCCATCGAGAATGCGTTCCTTTGCGACCTCAACCGCACTCTCCCATTGGCTGTAGGTCATCGACCCGGTGACATCAGGAAGGTCGGGCGACGGTGAAGGCGGATCGACCATCGGTTCGGCCAACGGACTGGCTCCATCGGCCGCAAGTTGTTCAAGGCGCAGTGCGGCTTCGTCGTAGAGGCGATCGAGATCCGCGGTTGTTGCACCATCGGGAACGAGCACGTTGTCGATGAGCGTGACGCGTTGACGGAAGTGGTCGAACGCGGCCAACTGACCGATAACGGCCATCACCGCATCGGGATATCCGGTCGCGTCATGAGGAGTTTCGGCGAGATCTTCAACCTCGCGAACGACGTCGTAGCCGAGGTACCCAACGACACCACCGTGCAGGGGCGGGAGTGCATCCAGAGATGGGGACCGATAGGCAGCGAGCAACCACTCGATGGCGGCGAGGATCCCCTTGTCTCGCGGCATCGCCGCGGGAAGGTCACCATCGACCGTCACGATTCCGTCTCGCAAGACGAGAGTGGCGATCGGGTTGCGACCGACGAAGGAGAAGCGACTCCACCGTTCGCCATGTTCCACAGACTCGAACAAGAACCCGGGCCGATCGTCGCCACACAGCCGCGCGAATGCGGCCACCGGCGTAATCAGGTCAGCGAGCAGTTCACGCCATACCGGCACGACGCTGTGGTCGGCGGCGAGGGCATGAAAGTCATCGCGCGAGGGCGAAATGTCCAAGATCAGTCACCTTCACCAAACGCAGTAAAGAAGCACGAAAAGTTGCCGGTGTGGCACGCGCCTTTACCTTCCTGTTCAACAACGAACAACAATGTGTCTCCGTCGCAGTCGTAATAGGCCTCTCGAATGTATTGACGATCGCCTGAGGTTTCGCCTTTGCACCAGTATTCCTGGCGCGAACGACTCCAGAACCACGTGCGACCGGTTTCAAACGTTTGACGCAATGAATCGGCGTTCATCCACGCCATCATCAACACTTTGCCGGTGCCTTCTTCTTGCACGATGGCGGGAACGAGACCATCGGCGTTATAGGTCACCGCAGCGAGTTGTTCCGCAGTAACCGCGATCGGAATGCTTTCAGGCATGACCCCACGCTAGCGGTGGGCCTCACCGTTCACGAACGGAGTTTCCCAACCTCGCTTGGCTACAGATAGAGCCCGGTACTGCCCTCGGACAATCGTTCAGAGGCAACAGCGTGGACATCTCGTTCGCGCAGGATGATGTAGTCGTCGCCCCGAACTTCAACCTCGTAGCGATCCTCCGGACTAAAGAGCACCTGATCGCCTGGTTCCATTGAGCGGACATTGGGGCCAACGGCCATGACTTCGGCCCACACCAAGCGCTTGCCGATTTGAGCGGTCGCCGGGATGAGAATGCCGCCTGTGGAACGTCGCTCGCCTTCAGGCCCGCCAAGATGTACGAGAACGCGATCGTTCAGCATCTGAATGGGGAGTTTCTCTCCGTCAACGCCGACGCCGTCGGTCAGTCGATCAGTGGTCTGCGGTGAGGTCACGACACGACGGTACCGTCTCCAGTCGTGACCGACGACTTCACCCCCCGCTCCCTCGCACTCACAACTGCCGATGGGCTTTCGCTCGAGGCCGAGCTCACCATTCCTGCTCAGGCTCACGCCGCCGTCGTGCTTTGCCACCCCCACCCTGAGCAGGGCGGCACCATGACCTCACTCGTGACCAGCGAACTCTTTCGCTTGTTGCCGGAGTCGGGACTCGCTGTTCTCCGCTTCAACTTTCGCGGGGTCGGAAAATCGGAAGGCAGTCATGAATTCGGCGTCGGCGAAGCACTCGACATCGTCGCAGCGATTGATGCCATCACCACCGAATGCCCGCTGCTTCCCGTTTTCGTTTCAGGCTGGTCGTTTGGTGCAGACACGTCGTTGAGCATTGTCGATCCAAGAATCGCAGCGTGGATCGCGTGCGCTCCGCCATTGCGGATCCTTCCGCTTGAAGAACTCACCGCAGCGGCAGGCAGCGACCCGCGGCCGAAGTTGCTCATCGTTCCTGAACATGATCAATTCCGAAATCCAGCATCGGCCATCGAAGCAACTATGTCCTGGCACAACACGTCTGTCGTCTCGGTCGCCGGCGCCGATCATTTTTTTGTTGGCCGCACAAACAAGGTCGCCAAACTCGTTGTGGACTTCATCGAAGCCCAGCCCACGACCTAAACGTTTACTGCGACCTACGGGCGGACATTGACTCCGGCAGCAATCATGTGTGCTTTCGCATCACCGATTGCGTGATCATCGAAGTGAAATATTGACGCGGCCAACACCGCGTCTGCCCCACCAATTACGACGCCATCAACAAGGTGATCAAGAGTTCCGACGCCGCCTGAAGCGATAACAGGAACACCTACCGCGTTCGATACTGCGGAAGTGAGTTCGAGATCGAAACCATCGCGAGTTCCGTCGCGATCCATCGACGTCAAAAGAATTTCACCGGCCCCAAGAGATGCTGCACGCTGCGCCCATTCGATGACATCGATGCCAGTGGGCGTGCGACCACCGGCAACGTAGACCTCCCAGCCTTCATCGGCTGAACCATCGGTTGCTCGACGACGCGCGTCGATCGCACAGACCACGCACTGATTACCAAACACTTCGGCGATTTCACTGATGAGTTCGGGCCGAGCGACGGCGGCACTGTTCACCGACACTTTGTCGGCTCCCGCACGCAACATGGTGCGAGCATCGTCGACGGTTCTGATACCGCCACCGATCGTGAATGGAATAAACACCTGTTCAGCAGTACGTCGAACAACATCAACCATCGTCTCTCGACCATCAGAAGTCGCGGTGATATCAAGAAACACCAGTTCGTCAGCGCCATCGGCATCGTATCGAGCCGCAAGTTCGACGGGGTCTCCGGCATCGCGCAGGCCCACGAAATTCACGCCCTTAACAACACGACCATCGGTGACATCAAGGCAAGGAATGATTCGAGCGGTCTTCATAGATCGTCTTTCCAGATCGGCTCAGGCGTGTCGTAACGCGCGTTCCAATCGGAAGCATCCATGTTCGAAGTGTAGGACCGCACCGAAGAACGAGAGTCAGGGTTTTGTTGAAACGGACTTCAGCGCATCGCTCAATGTGAATGCACCCTCGTACAGCGCTCGTCCTACGATCGCGCCAGAAAGCCGTCGACCAGCCGATCGCAGAGCATCGAGTGCGACGATGTCTGCCAAAGAACCGACTCCGCCTGATGCGATCACCGGCAACTCGGTGGCCTCGAGAACTTCGCCAAGTCCGTCGAGGTCGGGGCCCTCAAGGGTGCCATCCCGACCGATTTCGGTGACGATGAGTGCCTCGACTCCGGCATCGGCAAATCCACGAGCAACATCGAGAAGGTCTTGACCGGAGCCTTCTTCCCATCCACGCACGGCAACCTCGCGACCTCGTGCATCGAGTCCAACCGCAACGGGATGCCGAGAAGCCAAGAGGCGAACGAGTTCTGGATCTTCGAGAGCCGCCGTGCCGAGAACAACCCGAGTTACGCCGAGTTCGAATAGCGCATCGGCTGCTGCCTCACTACGAACACCGCCACCAGTCTGAATAGGCACATCAACCGCGTCGCAGATTGCAGCGATGACATCACGATTACGCGGCGCACCCGTTCGGGCAGCGTCAAGATCGACGACATGGATCCATCGAGCGCCGGCGGCGGCAAACTCTTTCGCTTGCGCAATGGGATCTTCGTTATAGACGGTCTCACGCGCGTAATCGCCCTGGTAAAGGCGAACGGCGCGGCCATCGAGAAGATCAATTGCCGGATAGAGATCCATCAGGTTCCAACTTTTGTGCGAGCAGCATCGACAAAGCCGCGCAAAAGCTCGAGGCCAACAGCCCCCGACTTCTCCGGATGAAACTGCGTAGCCCAAAGTGATCCGCGCTCGATAGCTGCAGCCACCGGACCGCCGTAGTCACACGTGGCAATGACAGATGGATCTTTGCTTTCGGCGGCGTAGGAATGCACGAAGTACATCCATACCGGATCTTCGATTGCGGCGAAGAGGCGACTTGGCCGGCGGACATCGACAAGGTTCCATTGCATCTGCGGCCGCTTGACAGTGTCGGGGAGGAGCCGCAGCCGCCCAGAGAGCACCCCAAGTCCAGTTGCGCCGGGAGATTCATCAGAGCCTTCAAACAACATCTGCATCCCGACACAGACTCCAAGGAACGGGCGACCATCGGAAGTCGCGGCCACCGCGACCTCGTCGAGACCTTGGTCACGAAGCGCGGCCATGCACGCGCCGAATGCTCCGACCCCAGGCAGCACAACCGCATCGGCATCGGCGATCAAACCATGATCAGAGGTGAGTTGGGCATTGGCGCCAACTCGCTCCAACGCTTTTTGCGCCGAACGCAAATTTCCGATCCCGTAATCAAGAACCGCAACAAGCGGTTGATCCTCGTTCGTCACAACACGCCCTTGGTGGAAGGAACTCCCCCACCTTCGATACGCACGGCGTCACGAAGTGACCGAGCAACGCTTTTGAACGTTGCTTCGATGATGTGGTGAGTGTTGACCCCACGCACCAATGAAATGTGCAGCGTGAGCGCTGCCGAAGTGGCAAAGGCACGCCAGAACTCTTCGATCAGCTGCGGATCGAATGGCGGATCACTCAAAATCTTTTCGCCGGGAAACGCAACCTCGTAAACAAGAAACGGCCGACCGGAAAGATCAAGCGCGACGTCGACAAGTGCTTCGTCTAATGGAACGCGATTCGAGGCAAACCTACGAACACCAGCTTTGTTGCCGAGCGCAACTGCGAATGCCTCGCCAACGGCGATGCCGACGTCTTCGACAGTGTGGTGCGCGTCGATCTGTAGATCGCCTTCAGCGCGCACAATGAGATCGAACCCGCTGTGACGACCGAGCTGCGCCAGCATGTGATCGAAGAAGGGAAGGCCGGTTGAGGTCTCGTGGCGACCCTGCCCATCGAGATCGATCTCGATCTCAATTGAGGTTTCCGAGGTAGCGCGAGCAACTGTTGCGGCTCGGCGACCATCGTCGGTTCGTGTTGCACTCACTGGAGGGCCTCCTCAAGAGCGGAAAGGAACAGATCGTCCTCACCGGGTGTACCGATCGTGACACGCAAACAACCTTCAAGGCGCGGCCACGACGAACAATTACGGACAAGCACAGAACGATCGACTAAGCGCTGCCACACTTCGCCACCGTCGACTGAACGCGGTCGGAACAGAACAAAGTTGGCACCCGATGGCCAAACGTCGACATCGAGTTCGCCCAGTCTCGAGACCAACCGCCCTCGCTCTTCGACGAGGCGGCTCACGCGCTCGTTCATTTCATCGGCATGAGCCAGCGCCAATGTGCCCGCTACTTGTTTGAACGCATCGAGGTGATAGGGCAACACCACTTTTTCGAGTTCCGCCACGATCCACTCGGGACCGACCAGATAACCAAGACGCGATGCTGCCATCGACCATGTTTTCGAAAACGTTCGAGTGACTACAAGCGGCACATCTTCACCAATGAGAACATCGGCCGACCACGGCGCGAATTGCCCGTAGGCCTCGTCGACGACAAGCAGTCCATCGATAGCGGTCACCATTTCGAGAACAGAACGCACGGTTGTTTCATCGTCGACAACGCCCGTGGGGTTATTGGGCGAACACAGAAAACTGACTTCTGGTCTCGCCTCATCGATAACTCGCCGAACCTCAGCGAGATCGGTGGAGAAATCCTCTGCTCGCTCGCCTTCGATGACGGCCGTGCCTGTGATTCGAGAGATGTGACTGTGCAGCGCGTAGGTGGGCTCCCACACAGCCGCGGTGCGACCAGACCCACCAAAGGCGAGCATGACCGTCTGCAGGACTTCGTTCGATCCATTGGCAGCAAAAATCTGTTCCGGGCCGACGCCATGGAGCGAGCCGATTGCAGTGCGCAATTCCGTCGCCGCGCGATCGGGATAACGATTCCAGTCGATGCTCTCGAGAGCGCTTGAGAGCGCGTTGGTCCAGGCCTCG
This sequence comes from Actinomycetota bacterium, assembly GCA_026393455.1. GTDB lineage: Bacteria > Actinomycetota > Acidimicrobiia > Acidimicrobiales > Acidimicrobilacustridaceae > Acidimicrobilacustris. The sequence goes on along the minus strand of JAPLAE010000105.1, from coordinate 20,651 downwards.
GGCGGAGCATCCGGGGCTTCATTGGTATTGAGACGAACGGCGACATCGATCTGAGGCGAGTGGTAGCCCTGCATCAGCGCAACGTTGTCACGAGGAGTGATCATGATTCAGCCTCGAGTGCGCGGCTACGAAGACGCACCGACTCAGCGTGCGTCATCAACCCTTCGGCGTCGGCGATTGCCGCAACCACTGGCGCAGCCGCGTCGAATCCAGCACGAGTCACTTCAACAACGTGAACCTGTTTGGTGAAGTCGTCGACAGTGAGGGCACTACCGAATCTTGCTGTGCCAAAGGTGGGCAGCACATGACTCGGACCAGCCACGTAATCGCCAATGGATGCAGGTGCGAGGGGACCAAGGAATACCGCGCCGGCATGACGGACCCCGGCAGAAAGCGTTGCGGCATCGGCGGTGATGATCTCAACGTGTTCAGCGGCGATGTGATTGACGACAGCGATCGCCGCTTCGCGAGAGTCAACCAGCGCGCAGAAACCGCCTGAAGCGAATGTCGACTCAATCTCAGATCGTCGGGGCGCCTCAGCCACGAGTCGAACCAGTGCTGCGTCGACAGCATCAGCAACGGCTTCGTCCCAGGTGACTAACCAGGCGAGTCCGTCGGGGCCATGTTCGGCTTGAACCATGAGGTCGATCGCTACGAAATCGGCCGGAGCCGTCTCGTCGGCGATCACAACAATTTCAGAAGGACCGGCGAAGGCCATTGGCACGCCGACGAGCCCCGCCACTTCGCGTTTTGCGATGGCCACAAAGGCATTACCGGGACCAGCAATGACATCGACGGGACGAAGCGTTTCGGTCCCGTACGCCATTGCCGCAATCGCTTGAGCGCCCCCGATCGCTCGGACTTCGTCAGCCCCAGCAATGGCAGCCGCAGCAAGTGTCGCAGGCGCGATCTTTCCGGTCTCGCGGTCGGGCGGAACGCATAAGACGATCTCGGGAACTCCGGCAACACGGGCGGGAATCACCGTCATAAGAACCGACGATGGGTAGGCGCCGCGACCGCCCGGGACATAGCAACCAGCACGATCGACGGGAACGGACCGACCGGTCACGCTGATACCTCCGCGAACAACAGTGTGTTCGTCGCGAAGTTGCGCAATATGAAATGTTCGAACCGCATCAGCGGCTTCGGTCAGGGCGTCGGCGAGTTCCGACGGAATCGTTGCGAGTGCTTCGAGTAGCGCTTCACGACTGACACGTGAATCGGCGATGTTCACGCCGTCGAATTTTTCCGTCAGCGATCGAATTGCAGAATCACCACCAGAGCGAACCTCAGCGATGATGGCGCGAACAGCCTCGGTTGGACCCTCGCCGCCCGGATCGGGACGCGGGAGTTCAGCAACGAGTTCGTCGCCATTCCTTCCACGGAGATCAAGTCTGTTCAACACGACATAACACGCTAGCGGTCGGCCCGCCATAAACCAGAGAGGTTTACTGGTTTCAGCTAGCCCGACGTGCTGCAGCCACGAGGCGACGGTGAGCAGTGCGCAACGATCGCTCGACCTCGAACAAATCCGAGGCCAGCGATTCATCGCCCGCAGCCAAGACCGTTTCGGCCGTAGAGGTCACCCGGTCAAGAAGTTCCTCAAGTGAGGTGGTCGCGCTCGACAACTGAGCATGTTCACTGTGCACAGGCGCAGTCTTCCAGACTCAGCGGAGTTTCGATCGCAACAACCGCGACCGGCCGCAACTCGCATGAATCGGAGCAAAAAAAGATGACGACGCCCCACAAGGGGGCGTCGTCAAGGCGACACTGGGCGGCGGATCCCAGATGATTGTCGCCGTGTCAGGCGGCGGGAGCCTGACTGGGTCAACTTATCGCGAAAATTTGATCGTCTCGCGCAACTTCCGCGTCAAAGGTTTTTTTGGCCTGTGTCATTTGACCGTCAGATTTGTCTACCAAGTTTCGCGCTCAGATCGATGCCGACGGACAGAAATCGGCGAGCACACAATCGACGCATCGCGCTTTTCGCGACGCGCATACTCGGCGGCCGTGGAGAATCAACAACAAACTGAATCTTCCCCAATCAGCAGGCGGAATCATGTCGTCGAGCACGTATTCGACTTTGACGGGATCGGTTTCGGTGGTCAGACCAAGCCGGAGCGACAGTCGACCCACGTGCGTATCAACGGGAAGTCCGGGGAGATCCATGGCCACACTGCGCACAACGTTTGCAGTCTTCCGTCCCACTCCGGGAACCGTGACCAGGTCTTCCATGGCCGAAGGAACTGTGCAATCAAACCGTTCAACCAGTGCTTGAGCCATTCCGATTAAAGAACGAGCTTTGTTTTTGTAGAACCCTGTGCTGCGCACCAGTTCTTCGACATCAATCGGATCGGCAACCGCGAGATCCTCCGGGCTCGGGAATCGCTCGAACAAGGCCGGAGTCACCTGGTTCACGCGAACATCGGTGCACTGTGCCGACAGGATCGTCGCCGCCAAAAGTTCGTAGGGATTGCGATGGTCGAGTTCACACTGCGCATCGGGATACTCGAGGTCGAGGCGGGCGAGGGTTTCTTTCGCTCGTCCCTTAGGAGATCGGGGCTTTGCCATGGAGACGGGACCCTACTGCCGCCGACACCGGTAGGGTCCGCCCGTGCGCAATGAACTTCGAGACGGATCTGGTCGACTCGTGCACCTTGAGTCTGAACCCGCCACTGAGGCTGACGCCTCCGAGGCGATCGCTGCCGGTCTTGTACTCACGCGCCGCATTGAACAGCTCCGAATCTCTTTGCCCCTGGCAGCCTCCGAGACTCCCCTCATCACCCGTGCGTTTCTGCCCGATCAGGACGACGAAGCATTTTTACGCGTCAACAACCGCGCATTCGCTTGGCATCCTGACCAATCAGGATTGACACTGGCTCAACTCGCCGATCGGATCAACGAACCGTGGTTCGATCCCGAAGGATTCCTGCTGCACGAGGTTAACGGCGCACTCGCCGGGTTCTGTTGGACGAAGATCCATCCTGCGACCAATGGCGAACGCGAACTCGGTGAGATTTACGTCATCGCAGTCGACCCTGACTTCCACGGGTCGGGCCTCGGACGAGCGTTAACTCTCGCTGGGCTCGCCTATCTCGCGGCGCAGTCAGTCACCGTCGGCATGTTGCACGTCGAGCACGACAACACTGCTGCAGTTTCGTTATACCGAAATCTCGGGTTCTCTCACCATGACGCTCACAGTTGGTGGGCCCTTCCTGATGGTGACGCGTTATGACCTTGGAGAACCTTTCGCTTTTCGATGCCGACCGAGATGCGCTCACCCAGATCCTCGACGGTGAACCGCGGTACCGCCTTGACCAGCTCTGGAAGGGCCTCTACGTCGACTTCGCCGAGCCGAAAGACATCACATCGCTGCCCGCTGCGCTTCGAGCGCGGCTCGCTGAAACCCTTCCATCGGCACTCGAGATGGTGACCGAATCAGCCACTGCTGACGGCGAGACCGTGAAGTGGCTCTGGAAACTTGCCGACGGAGCCTCGGTCGAAACCGTCCTCATGCATTACCCCGATCGCTCAACGGTGTGCGTAAGCACACAGGCCGGATGCGCGATGGCCTGCGGATTTTGCGCAACCGGTCAGGGCGGATTCGAGCGGAACCTCACCGTTGGCGAAATTGTCGAACAAGTTGTGCGCGCTGCTCGACGAGCGAACGAAGGTCCGACGCCCCGCCGCGTTTCCAACATCGTGTTCATGGGCATGGGTGAACCCATGGCGAATTACGACCGCATGATCGGAGCCGTGCATCGCATACATGGCGACATCGGCATCTCGGCTCGCCATCTCACGATCTCCACCGTTGGAATCATTCCTGGTATCCGCAAACTTGCTGATGAACCACTCCCGGTCAACCTTGCCGTCTCTCTTCATGCCGCAAACGATGAACTGCGCGACGAACTCGTTCCCATCAACCGTCGCTATCCGCTCGCCGACCTGTACGACGCGTGCGAGGAGTACCTGAAGGCAAAAAATCGACGTCTGTCGTTTGAATGGGCCATGATCGCCGACGTCAACGATCGGCCATCTGACGCACGTGAACTGGCTGCGGCAACCAAACGATTGCGCGCCCATGTCAACCTCATCCCCCTCAATGACACGCCCGGATGGCCGACCACTGGTTCATCGCCAGCGAAGGTCCAGCAGTTCGCCAATGAATTACTCGAACTCGGTGTGAACGTGACCGTTCGGGCGAACCGAGGCAACGACATCGATGCTGCATGCGGACAACTACGAGCAGATCACAACGGACCAACCGTTACCGAAGTACCCGCCCGAATCGAACGAATCAAGCGCTCTCCGGATTCCACGACCTGACCCGGCCACACCACCGATGCTTCGACATCTCCGAATACACGTGCACCTGCCCCGATAACGCTTGAGGTAACTGTTGCGCTGGCACTAATTTCTGCACCGTCTGCAACGACTGAGGCACCGGCCAACACAACTGTCTCAAGATTCGCGCGCAAGTAATCAAGCGGTGTTCCGCAATCGATAAACACACCGTTGTGACTCACGACTTCGAGTTCCCCCCGCTCAAACTCGTCGCGCCACACCCGTTCATATAAACCGGCGGGCGAATCGTCGAGTCGCTCAACAATTCGCCAAGGAAGAGTGCTGGCAACAACTTTCGCAGAAGGACCAAAGGTCGATCCGCCGTTTACCATTACTCGAACCGTCTGGCCGTCCCAACCTTCGAGAAGTGCATCGAGAGGTGTCGGTGTCCAACCGTCGGCGTTCACGACGACGACGCCACGTCCATCGATCCACGGTCGTAGTCGACCGATGCCGCCTGCAGTGCCCAGCGGTTCATCACGTTCAAGCGAAACGGTGACTGCTTCAGACCATTGCTCGCCGATATGGGACTGGAGCCGTTCACTGCCATGGTGAGCATTCACCGCGAGAGACCCAACCAGGGGGCCAATGCGATCGAGCGCGAGGTCAACCAAGGCTCGGTTCCCAACGGGACACAACGCCTTGGGGAGCAACTGCGTCAGCGGGTCAAGCCGGGTTCCTGCACCCGCAGCGAGCGCCACGCCGACGAGGTCAGCGCGAGAAATGCTGGGGGCTGGTGCGGCAACGGGTTCCATCCCTGACAGACTCCCACCCCATGAAGACCCGTCGTTGGACAAACCCAACTCAACCCCAAACCCTGCAGATCGCCGTGTTCCTTCTCTACATCAACGCCGTGTTCACCGCACTGCTCGGTGGCATCATGAGCCCGCTCGGATTGGTGTTGGTCATTGGTCAAGCTGGCGCCGGATTCGGCATCGCCAACGAAAAGCGCTGGGGCTACTGGCTCGGCGTTGTTATCGCCACAATCGGACTTGTCCCGTTCATTCTCGCGATCGCCAGTAACGGCGTCGGTGTAGCTCTGAGTTTCAGCTTCTTGTTGTCGCTCGTTATGCCACTGGCGCTATTCGGACTCTTGCTCCACCAACAGAGCCGCGAGTATCAGCGGATTTGGTTCTCCTGAACAACCATGGACTTCAATCTCGCTGAAGTCATTCGAGCGGTGGCGAAGGCAGTGCCAACTCGTGAAGCGCTCGTTCACGATGAGAAACGGCTGACCTACGCCGCATTCATGTCGCGAGTCGATCGTCTCGCGTCCGCACTTGCTTCTCGTGGTCTCGGCCACCGCACCGACCGTTTCTCGCTTGAGAATTGGCAAAGCGGGCAAGACCATGTGGCGTTGTATTTGCACAACTGTCCTGAATACATCGAAGGAATGGTTGGTTCCTACGCTGCTCGTCTTGCGCCGTTCAACGTCAACTACCGATACGTCGCCGAAGAACTGCGCTATCTCCTCGCCGACTCTCAAGCACGGGTCATCATTTTTCATTCTGCGTTCGCAGCAACACTCGCCGCTATTCGGGCTGAACTCCCTGAACTTCAACTGCTGCTTCAAGTTGATGACGGAAGTGGCGCCACCCTCCTTGATGGAGCGGAGTGGTACGAGGAGTTTCTCGCATCGGCTCCGTTGACTCCCCTCCCCACCCCGTCGCCCGATGATCTCTACATCCTCTACACCGGCGGCACGACAGGAATGCCCAAGGGAGTGCTTTGGCGTCAAGGCGACATCTACCCCGCTGCTCTTGGCGGTCGGAAGATCTCGACTGGCGTCGAATACGAATCGATTGAATCAATCGTTGAAAATTCTCTCGAAGGCGGCATGCGGGTGCTTCCGTCCGCGCCATTCATGCATGGCGCTGCCCACTGGATGGCGCTCAATGCGTTAGGGAATGGGAACACCATCGTGCTCCCCCACAACCCAACCACGTTTGACCCCAAAGACTTTTGCGACACCATCGACCGAGAAAAGGTCAACATCGCACTCATCGTGGGCGATGCATTCGGACGACCACTGCTTGATGAACTCGATCGCGCACAACACGACCTCTCGTCGCTTGTCCTTCTCATCAGCGGAGGTGCTGCACTCACAGCCCCGGTGAAAACTGCGCTTCTTGATCGGCTGCCATCACTTGCAATCATGGATGGCCTCGGATCTTCAGAGACCGGGCAACAGGCAAGCCAAGTGGTCGGTGCCGGCGCGCCGATCTCCACGGGAACGTTTAAGCCGGGCACAGGTATGGCAATTATTTCGGCCGATCTTGACTGTCGCCTCGAGGCCGGTCACGAAGATCTTGGTTGGCTCGCACAATTTGGACGTGTTCCACTCGGTTACCTCGGCGATGGCGAGAAGACTACGCGCACCTTCCCCACGATCGACGGAGTCCGCTATTCGGTGCCTGGCGATCGTGCTCGGCTCACCGGTGATGGCACCCTTGAACTCCACGGACGCGATTCGGTCACGATCAATTCCGGGGGCGAGAAGATTTTTGCTGAAGAGGTCGAAGCTGCTCTCGCACATCATCCAGCGGTGTACGACGTCATCGTCACGGGCCGTCCATCGGAGCGCTGGGGAAGCGAAGTCGTCGCCATCGTGCAGTTCCGCCCGGGGTTTAGTGCCAGTTTCGAAGACTTGGTTACCACCTGCGCCGATCACATTGCGCGCTACAAGCTTCCAAAAGATCTGATCGTGGTTGAACACATTGAACGGTCACCAGCAGGAAAAGCCGACTACCGGTGGGCCCGTTCTCTTGTCACTGACGCTGACACATAGCCGCCTCCTAGACGACACCATCGAGGCCGCGGCTCGCTCTAGTCTTTCCGTTTAGTGAATCGCCGTGATGACGCCCAACAATCCCGGACTTGGCTGCTCGTAGCAGTTCTCGGCGTTCTCGCTTTCGCCATTTGTGGCGCTGCCTTCCTTCTTGGACACTCATCGTCAACTCACGGTTCGGCTTCAATCGCAGCGACCGCCGGGGCCGCCGAGACCAAGGACCCAGCTGATCCTTACGCGCAGTACCGAACCACAGGCTGGATTGCCGCCGAGAACGCGAAGCCCGGCACGCACGACTGGGCGGTGCCCGACGATAAGAGAACATGGGCCAAGATCGAAGGATTTTTTGATGCCACCAGCATCAACCTGGGCAGTTCGGTCATCCTGAGATCATCAACGCGAGCCCCTACATGGCAAGTAACGGCATACCGCGTGGGCTGGTACGGCGGAACTGGTGGTCGAATGATCTGGAAAAGCGAGCCGCTTCCCGGCGTCAACCAACCCAGGGCTGAACAGGTCGGCACACCAAAAGCGTGGAGTGCACCTTGGGCAACATCACTCGCGATTCAAACTGACCCCACATGGCCTCCTGGTCAATACCTGTTCAAACTCGAAAGCATCGATGGCGGAGCCTCGTACGTCCCCCTTGTCATTCGCGACGACAAGAGCACCTCAGAAATACTCATGCAAAGCGCGGTAACCACTTGGCAGGCTTACAACGGTTGGGGTGGGGCCAGCGTGTACACGGGCGTCAGCGGTCGCGCCGACGCCGTTAGTTTTGACCGCCCTTACACCGGCAATGGAAGTGGCGAATTCCTCGGACGTGAGCGCGAATTCATCGTGTTTGTAGAGCGTCTCGGCCTTGACGTTTCGTATTGGACTGACATTGACCTTCACCAGCGTGGCGAATTAGCCAAGAATCATCGGGGCATCGTCATCCCTGGACACGACGAGTACTACACCGTTGAAATGCGCAAAAACCTTGAAGCGGCACGTGACGCGGGCGTGAATATCGGTTTCTTTGGGGCCGATAATGTTTACCGGCGCATCCGTCTTGATCCATCTGCAAATGGTCTCAATCGACACGAGATCAATTACCGCGACGCTTCGCGCGATCCACTCAACGGCAAAGATCCAGAACGCGTCACAACATCGTTCCGCGAGAGTCCAGCACCCAACCCCGAAAGTTCACTCACAGGTTCCTATTACGAGTGCAACCCCGTTGATGCCGATTGGGTTGTCGGTGATACCTCGATGTGGATGTTCGAAGGATCCGGTTTTAAGAACGGCGAAAAAATTGCTCACATGGTCGGCAACGAATACGACAGGGTGAATCTCAGTGTTCCGACTCCAGCGAATATTCAGATCCTCGCTCACTCACCCGTGACCTGCAGGGGAATGAGTTCCTTTGCTGACACCACGTGGTATTCCGCTTCAAGCGGCGCAGGAGTTTTCGATGCTGCCACCTTCGGGTGGTCTCCCCTCATGCTTGACGCATGTCCCACCGGAACGCCATCAACGCCGATATGCAAACTCCAGAAGGTCACCGAAAACATCTTGCGGGCCTTCGCCAAGGGTCCAGCAGGGGCTGCTCACCCAAGTGTTTCAAATCTGTCGAAGTTCCCGATGTCTGCCCCGCGCGCCACGACGCCGACAACAACACCACCACCAACAACCACCGGGCCACAATCGACGACAACCGCCACGCTGCCTTCAACCACAACAACGACCGCCAGCCTGCCATCAACCACAACAACGACCGCCGGTCCGCCACCACCAATTGCCCCATGACCTCCATCACACCGGCCCCAATTCGCTAACCCGCTTCGTCTCAGAGCCGGGTCGCACCGTAGGGTTGAGAGGTGAAAGAAATCGACGGTCAACAACTCCCCCAAGGTGACGAGAAAGTTCGCGCCGTTCGTTCGATGTTCGACGCGATCGCTCCGCGCTATGACCTCGTGAACCGAGTGATGACCTTTCGGATGGATGTTCGATGGCGCACCCGAACGGTTCGTGAACTCGGACTTCCTGACGGTTCACTCGTAGCTGACCTTGCATGCGGAACTGGCGATTTCTGTCGTGAACTCCAAAAACATGGGCATCGTCCGATCGGTTTCGATCTCTCGTACGGAATGCTTGCTGCTGCTCGTACCTCTGCCCCGCTCGCAGAAGCTGACGCGTTGGCCTTACCTGTTCCCGATGGTTCGCTCGATGGCATCACCTGCGGGTTTGCTCTTCGAAACCTTGTGGAACTCGACGGCTTCTTCACCGAGTTAGCTCGCACCGTTCGTCCCGGCGGTCGCATCGCTCTGCTTGAAGTCGCCGAACCACCCAATCGGTTCCTGCGCTGGGGACATTCGATCTATTTCGGTTCGGTAGTTCCGAAAGTGGGCGGACTGCTCTCCGATCCATCGGCTTATCAGTACCTCCCGAAGTCAGTTGCCTACCTTCCCGAACCAGGCGTGATGCTGCAACGACTAGCCGACGCAGGATTCGTTCAAGTTGAGCGCCAACTTCTTTCCGTTGGAATCTCACAACTCATCACCGCAACGCGGCGCAGCGACACGAAGTGAACCTGACAGCGGGGCTCTTTGCCCGCACTCGCCCGCTCGCTACTGCACCTGACTTGGTGTCACTGTGCGCCGACGCCGATGCACTCTTCGTGAGTAATGGAATCGGGCTCGTCGGTATCGGCATCGCTGCCCGTATCCCCGTACCACGAGGGAACCAACGCACCGCCGACGCATCAGTCAACGCGGCACTGACAACAATCGAGGTCAGCGATTCAGTCCAGCTTCCGGGAACCGGTGCTGTCGGAATCGGAGCGTTCCCCTTCGATGCTGCAGTTGATGGAGAACTTCTTATTCCGCGCATTGTCATCGGATGCGGTCCCGGCGGAACGGCGTGGGTCACAACGATTGCGTTACCCAAGGACGAACCCTCCGAATCGGAACTCACTGCGATCCTCGAGCGCGCCGAGCGCGCCGGCACCGGTTTCGCTCGTGACGCTGGCATCCACACATCTAGCACCTCGCCTTCATCGTTTGACCTTCGTTCCCTGCGCAGCCCTGAGGACTGGTGCGAGGCTGTCTTTGAAGCCACCAATCGATTGCGCTCTGGAAGCGCGCAAAAGGTCGTGCTGGCTCGTGGTATCGAAATCATCACCGACCGCCCGGTTCGCCCGAGCGAAGTGCTCTCTCACTTACGTCGGTCATTCCCCGCAAGCCATCTGTTCTCGGTCGATGGGTTTGTAGGCGCTTCGCCGGAACTTCTCGTCGAACGTTCCGGTCAGAGCGTTCGGGCCCACCCAATGGCCGGTACGGCACCGCGCAGTGGCGACCCAGAAACTGATGCACGCCTCGCTGCTTCGCTTCTGGCGTCAACGAACACTCGCGCCGAACATCGCCACACCATCGACATGGTTCACGACACGCTCTTGCCGTGGTGTTCCTATCTCGACGAAGAGGCCGAACCCTCGATCGTTGCCGTCGCCAACGTGCAACACCTCTCGACTCGACTCGAGGGTCAACTTTCTGATCCGGTTGCTTCTGTCCTTGACCTCGTAGGCGCATTGCACCCAACGCCAGCCGTCGGAGGAATGCCACGAGATGCTGCGCTCAAGCTCATTGCTGAACTCGAAGATCTCGATCGCGGGCGATTCGCTGGTCCGGTCGGATGGGTTGACGCGAAGGGAAATGGCACTTGGGCCGTTGGCATTCGCTCCGCGCAAATCGATGGAACACGCACTCGGATCTATGCCGGAGTCGGCGTTGTTGCCGATTCACAGCCCGAACAGGAACTTGCCGAAACCCGAGCGAAACTTCAGACGATGCTCGGCGCAATCATTCGGCCGTAAGCCACCCAGCGCTTACTGCGACTTCCCGCCCAGCTCGCTGAAGTACATCGTGCACCGCAACATTCTCGGCTCGCTCGGACCGAGCGATGACGATGTGCACACCGCCTGCAGCGAGTGACGCCTCAATCGCGAGGCCGACGGCATCGTCATCGGCTGCTTCGAGCACCGGTAACCCATGAGCATGGGCAAGCATCGTGAGATCGACGCCATGTGGCGTACCAAAAAGCTGTTCGTATCGCTCCGCATCAAGAGCCACTGCTTGCGGGAGGAAGGAAAAGATTCCGCCACCGTCGTTATCGACCACCACGATGCAAAGGTTGACCCCACGAGCATCGAGCCCAAGCAACCCATTCGTGTCGTGAAGAAACGCAACGTCACCGATAAGCAAAGTGGTGGGAGTGCCGGAGAGCGCAACTCCGACAGCGGTGGAGACCACCCCGTCGATGCCATTTGCTCCACGGTTCGACACCACAGCGAGCCCATCACGTCGAGCACTGAACCATTCGACATCGCGAATTGGCATCGAAGAAGAAACCACAAGGGTTCCGCCCACAGGTGTTGCAGCGACAGTTTGCCGAGCAACGCCTGGTTCGGTAATCGAATCACAGTTTTTCAGCACTGCCTCGAATGCAACCTCGACGGCGTCATCGCTTCTGCGCCATGTCTCATTCCATGTCGCGTCGGAAGCGCGTTCAACGAGGGGAAGAATCGATCGGACATAGGCCGAGGCTGACTGACGAACCCGGTGAGTGACGGTCCGAGAAGGATCATTCACAACAGCGGTGGGATCCACGTGAACGTGCGGTATGGCCATCGAGCTAATCCACTCGCTCACCACTTTCGACGCGGGAAGTGAGCCAAACCGAACAATCATCTCGACCCGAGTCTGCGTTCCGTCGCCCCGCATCAATGTGTCGGCATGTGCGATCACATGTTGATGTTCACCGCGACATCCGCTCCGTGGGTCAGCGAGAATCGGCCAGCCCAATACTTCTGCGAGTCGCAAAACTGCTTCAGGCTCATCGATTCCACTCCCAGCAATAATCACTCCGCGCAATGGCAGCGGCCCTGGATCGGTAAACGGATCTCCGGAATCGACAATGACTTGTTGCAGATCGTCCAATGGCGGCAATTGCGCTGGAACACCGAGAAGTGGTTCATCGAATGGGAGATTGCAGTGAACGGGCCCGGGGTCTGCTCCCACGGCGGCCCACCACGAATGTTTTGCAAGTGAGCGCCAAGAGGATGCGTTCTCGGTTGACGGGAGTGGGCCATCGAATTCCGCTCGCACAGCGCCGCCGTAGAGCCCCACCTGATTGATCGTTTGAGGAGCGCCGATACCGCGAAGCCGTGGCGGTCGATCGGCGGTTACGACGAGCAGAGGCACCCGATCGAGATCGGCTTCGACAACAGCCGGATGAAATTCGACTGCAGCCGTTCCACTCGTGCAAAGCACAAGAGCGGCACGTCCAGTTGCACGAGAAAGACCGAGGGCCATAAACGATCCCGAGCGCTCATCGTGATGGACATGAACCCTCACTCGATCATCGGATGCGAGCGCGACCGCCATGGGGGTCGACCGCGATCCGGGACACACCACTGCATCAGTCAGACCATTGCGAACCCACTCATCGACGAGGGTGGCGCAGAACGTTGCGTTGAGTACGCCGTTGTCCTCGTCTGTCATGGACGCAGCCTACGGTCCGCGCCGGCCCGGCCTCTACGCTGGGCGGGTGGCTCCCCAACTTCTTTCGAGCATCCGGTCGGGAACAACCGCTGACACCACCCCAATCACGTTGCTTCACGGGTTCACTCAAACCGCCGACTGCTGGGGCCCATTCGCGGAGCAACTCGCTACGACCCATCCGATCGTGGCAATCGACCTTCCCGGCCATGGCGGTTCGGCGGAGACCCGCGGTGATCTGCTGCAAACAGCGGCGATGACCGCATCGACCATCACACCGAGCATTGTCGTCGGGTACTCGCTCGGCGGACGGATCGCCCTGCACCTCGCGCTTTCGTTTCCCGAACTGGTCGAACGACTCATCCTGATTGGCGCCACAGGCGGCATTGAGAACGCGACGGAACGAACACAGCGTCGGGCAGCTGATGAAACGCTCGCCGATCACCTCGAAAGCGTTGGGGTCGAAACGTTTCTCGACGAGTGGCTCGCACAACCGCTCTTCGCATCGCTCACGCCTGAACAATCGATGCGCGAACGACGCTCCCTCAACTCCGCACCCGGTTTGGCATCAAGTCTGCGATTGTGCGGAACGGGAACTCAGACGCCGTTATGGGATCGCCTCAACACACTCACGATGCCCGTTCTGGTTCTCGCTGGCTCCAACGACGAGAAATTCACGCAACTTGGCCATCGACTCGTTGCGTCAATCGGAAACAACGCGTCGTTTCAGGTCATAGCGGAGTCCGGACACAGCGCTCACTTAGAAAATCCAACCGCAACCTCGACAGCGGTTGCTGAGTGGTTGTCTAAAACGTCTTGATCAACCGCCGTAGAACAACCCGGCAGAAATCAACACACCGAAGGCCAACTGGATCTTTCCCGTTGCTCCGAGCACAGGGATCAACGCTGGTCCACGAGCACCTTCAATGATGCGTTGCACAGGCTTGCGAGCCAGCAGGATTGCGAACATCGACAGTGCTCCAGCAGGACGTTGCGAAAGTCCACAAAGAAACGGAACCGTGACGAATGGAACTACAACAAGCACGATGTAGAGCACTCGCGTCCACTTGTCTCCAAGGCGAACAGCGAGAGTGCGCTTTCCAGCGGTGGTGTCGCCAGGGATATCGCGGAGATTGTTCACCACTAACAACGCCGTAGCGAAAAGTCCGACCGGAATGGAGATCAACAGCGTGAGCGGCGTGATTCGTTCGATTTGAACGAATGCCGATCCCGTTGTGGCGACAATGCCAAAGAAGACAAATACGAATGCCTCGCCGAGACCGGCATAGCCGTATGGTCGCGGACCTCCTGTATAAAACCATGCGGCAGCAATTGCGACCGCGCCAACAGCGATCAACCACCAACTCGTTGTTGCGGCAAGGGCAAGACCGGCAACAGCAGCAACACCAAACGATGCAAACGCCGCGCGCTTTACTGCATTCGGCTTTTTCCGGCCCGAACCGGTGAGTCGCATTGGTCCCACTCGATCCGTATCGGTCCCGCGAATTCCGTCCGAATAATCGTTGGCGTAGTTCACGCCAATTTGCAGCGCGAGCGAGACCACAAGGGCGGCAGCGAATCGCCAGATGATGAGCCCCTTCAACGCGTTGGTGTCACCGTTCATCCCGGCCGCAGCGGCGGTTCCGACGAGCACGGGAACCAGTGCCGCAGGCAGGGTTCGGGGTCGAGCTCCAGCAATCCAGTCCTTCATGGCGGCAAGTGTGGCCGTTGGAACCCGAACCCGCCGAATCTGAGGCCTAGCCTCAACCCCAATGCAGGAATTGGTGGCGATCGCCCAGACCGGACAACGCTTTGTCGAGACCCTCTCGCAGGCCTGGGAGCGCGGCGACGCCGTTCTGCCCCTCGACCCTCACCTCCCGACTGCAGCCCGGGATTCGCTCCTCTCCGCCCTCTCTCCGACCCTGCTGATCGATGCGGATGGCACCGAGCATTGGCTCAATGGCCGCAAGGTCGACGCCGGCGATGCGCTTGTAATCGCGACCTCAGGAAGCACCGGAGTTCCCAAGGGCGTCGTGCACACCCACGCCTCGCTCGAAGCGTCGGCACGATCGACATCAACCGCGCTCGGCGTCGACGTATCCAGCGATCGTTGGTTGTGTTGTCTTCCGCTCACTCATATCGCTGGATTAGCCATTGTGGTTCGTTCGCGCGCCTTCGATATTCCACTTGTCGCCCTTGATCGGTTTGATGCTGCATCTGTCGAGGTTGCGGCCCGCGAAGGCGCCACACTCACGTCACTCGTACCCACCGCTCTCGCTCGCATCAATCCGCAACTATTTCGCCGCATCATCGTTGGCGGACAGGCAGCACCACAGAATCTTCCTGACAACTGCCGCGCGAGTTACGGCATGACCGAAACCGGTAGCGCTGTTGTCTTCGATGGCGAGCTTCTCCCTGGTGTCGAACTCCGCATCGCCGATGGCGAGATCCAAGTTCGTGGGGACATGTTGCTGCGTTGTTATCGAGACGGAACCGATCCACGCACGTCCGACGGATGGTTCCCCACCAACGACGGCGGCGAACTGGCTGACGGCCGACTTATCGTCCATGGACGCAGCGGCGATCTCATCATCTCTGGCGGCGAGAACATCTGGCCCGCTCCCATCGAAGAATCGCTTTCCGGACTGGTTTCAATCGCCGAGGTTGCCGTCGTCGGTCGTCCCGACGATGAGTGGGGACAATTAGTTACCGCCATCATCGTGGCCACTGACGCGTCACAGCCTCCCTCGCTCGACGAACTCCGAGACCACGTGAAGCAGACTCTTCCCGCCTACTGTGCGCCTCGACGCATCGAACTTCTTGATGCGCTCCCGCGCACACCACTCGGAAAAATCGAACGACGACTGCTGTAACCCCACTTGCACGAAAGAGCAGATCATGACCGAAACTGAAGGGCCAACCCTCCTCGTTGAGCGTGAAGGGCCGGTACTCATCCTCACGATGAATCGTCCGCATCGCCGAAATGCACTTGTGCCCGACATGCTTGTGAGATTCGCCGATGCCTGGGACCTTGCCGATAGCGACGACTCCATTCGTTGCGTGATCCTCACCGGTGCCGGCGATGTCGCTTATTGCGCAGGCGGCGATCTCAATGATGGCTGGATGTCGGGAGAAATCACTGAAGAGGCGAAACTCATTCAGGAACGCCTCAAAGCCGACCCAGGCATCACCGGTAAGGGACTCTTACTCACGCACTGGTGCACGAAGCCGATCATCGCTGTGGTCAATGGCCAGTGCATGGGTGGCGGCTGTGAAATGTTGCAGTCCACCGACATTCGTATCGCCGAATCGCATGCCACCTTCGGCGTTCCCGAAGTGAAACGCGGCCTCATCGCTGGGGCAGGATCCACAATGCGTTTGAAGCGTCAGATCCCCTACGCCGTTGCGATGGACATGCTCATCACTGGTCGTGTGCTCGATGCTGAAGAGGCTCTGCGTTGGGGTCTCGTGAGCCACATCGCCCCGAGCGGCGAAGGAATGGCCAAAGCTCGAGAAATCGCCGAGGTCATTTGTGCCAATGGTCCACTCGCCGTCAAGGCCGCCAAGGCGTCGGCCATTGAAACCGGCTGGTTACCCGAATCCGAAGCGCAACCAATCGAAATTGGTCATGTCATACCGGTGATGCGATCTGCCGATGCCAAAGAAGGCATGAAGGCATTTTCCGAAAAGCGCACCCCGAACTTCCAAGGGAAGTAGCTGACTCGGTCAGTTCATGTCTGAGGGAAGCGGTCCGAAACGACCGTCTTCGCGATCAAGAGCGTCGATCATCGCCGTGTCATCTTCGCTGAGCGTGAAGTCGAACACATCGAAGTTCGACTGGATCCGCGACAACGTTGCCGACTTCGGAATCGTGACGATGCCGTTCTGAATTTCCCAGCGGAGCGCGATCTGCGCAGGAGTCCGGCCGTAGTTGTTGGCCAACATCACGAGCAACGGATCATCGTCGACCGCGCCACGGGCGATGGGACCCCACGCTTCGGTCACAATTCCATGAAGGTCGTGGAAGTCGCGCAGAAGTTTCTGCTGAAAGAACGGGTGCAGTTCGACCTGATTAAGCGCCGGGACGACGCCAGTTGCTTCGATGACGCGGTGGAGGTGCTCGGGCTCGAAGTTTGAAACTCCAATCGAACGGACCCGGCCACTTTCACGCAACTCAATGAACGTCTCCCATGTTTCGACATAGAGATCATTCGCCGGCGCTGGCCAATGAATGAGGAGGAGATCAAGGTAGTCAAAGCCCAACGTTTCGAGCGAACGATCGAATGACTCGACGGAAAGTTCTCGGCCTTGCGAGCTATTCCAGACCTTTGTGGTGACGAAGATGTCCTCACGAGCCAGACCACAGTTATTCACCGCGGCGCCGACTCCCTCTTCGTTGAAATAGCCCCACGCAGTGTCGATATGGCGATAGCCCACCTCGACCGCCTGGCCCACAAGTTGTTCTGCCTCTTCGGCGGGAATCTTGAAAACTCCAAAACCAATTTGAGGAATCGAGTGGCCGTCGTTGAATGCGATACGTGGAACAGTCGTCATGATCGCATCGTAGGACCTCGCGACCGATACCCTCCCGGCGGTGACCAATCGCCTCGTCAACGAAACAAGTCCGTACCTCCGCCAGCACGCTGACAACCCCGTGGACTGGTGGCCTTGGGGTCCCGAGGCATTGGCCGAAGCCGAGCGCCGCGATGTGCCCGTGCTCATTTCCGTGGGTTACTCCGCCTGTCATTGGTGTCATGTCATGGCCCACGAGTCGTTTGAAGACGAGGCCATAGGCGAGCTGATGAATCGCCTCTTCGTGAACGTCAAAGTCGATCGCGAAGAGCGCCCCGACGTAGACGCGGTGTACATGGACGCCGTGCAAGCGATGAACGGTCACGGCGGTTGGCCAATGACCGTTTTCTGTCTTCCTGACGGTCGACCATTCTTCGCTGGGACGTATTTCCCCAAAACCTCGCGCGGAGGCCATCTTGGTTTTGCCGAGTTATGCGACCGCATCAATGAGCTCTGGCAAACGCGGCGCGATGAACTCATCGAACAAGCAACGACCGTCACCGAAGCAATCCATCAAGGCGTCGAACTCCCCCATCCAACTCGTGAGCCCGACACTTCGCTCTTTGTCGCAGCGACCTCGGCGCTCTTGGGACAGGTTGACAAAACCGATGGCGGATTCGGTGGGGCACCGAAGTTCCCCCAAACGTTCGCAATCGATTTCCTTCTTCGCCACCACGCCCGCACGGAGAACCCCGCAGCGTTAGAGGCTGCCCTCCTGTCGCTCGACGCCATGGCCGCGGGCGGCATTTACGACCATCTCGGCGGAGGGTTCGCTCGCTACGCCACCGATCGACGCTGGCTCATTCCTCACTTCGAGAAGATGCTTTACGACCAGGCACTCCTTGCTCGGGTGTACCTCCACGCATGGCAACTCACCGGAGAGCCGCGATTCCGTCAGACGCTCGACGAAACGATTAACTACGTCCTGAACGAACTTTGTCATCCGCTTGGCGGTTTTTATTCGGCCGAAGATGCCGACTCTGAAGGCGTCGAAGGAAAGTTCTACGTCTGGTCAATCGACGAAGTTCGAACGATTTGTGGAGCCGACGCCGAAGCTGTGATCGATTGGTACGGAGTTACCGAACAGGGCAACTGGGAACACAGCAATATTCTCGAGCGAGTTGTGCGTGGAGACCTCGCCCGACCTGAATCCGTCGAGCGCGGAAGGCAGGCGCTCTATGCCGCGCGCGCGAAGCGAATTCGTCCCGGACTCGACGACAAAGTACTTACCGAATGGAACGCGCTCATGCTTTCCACGATCGCTGAAGCTGCCGCAGCGACCGGAACGAAGGAATGGCTCGACGCCGCAGTCACGAACGCGAATTTCCTGTGCGACAACCTGAGGGTAAACCGACGGTGGATGCGCTCATGGCAGGACGAAGCTCGCGTTCTCGCGTTCAGCGCTGACTACGGCGCTCTCATCGATGCTTTCCTCCGAGTTCACGAAGCGACGGGCGATCCGCGTTGGCTCGATGAAGCAGCCACCACTGCCGACGCGCTCATCGAATTGTTCTCCGACCCTGCCGACATCGGCGTCTTCACCAATGGCCATGACGGCGATCAACTTGTCGCTCGCCCCAAAGAACTCATGGACAACGCCACCGCATGCGCCAATAGCCTCGCTGCCGTTGGTCTCCTCTGCCTCGCTGCGCTCACAGGCAACGAAACTCACCGCAACTTCGCAACCGCCATCATCGATCGCATCGCCGAATCAGCCGCACGAGTTCCGCTCGGATTCGGTCATCTTCTGCTCGGCGCAGAACTTTCTGTTCTGGGAATCGACGAAATCCTGATCTCAGGAGATCGACCCGAGCTTGTTGCCGAAGTTCATTCGCAGTGGCGACCCCGAAGCGTGCTCACCTGGGGAACTCCTGGAACGTCTCCACTTTGGGAAGGCCGCGAAGAAACTGGTGCAGATGGGCGTGCCTATGTGTGTCGCCAGATGGCGTGTGCGGCGCCAGCGTCCAGCGTCGAGGAACTTCGCGAGCGCCTCAACCCCGGCGACTAATCACCAACTGCCACGATGTACGACCTCATCGAAGGCTCGACGAGGTCGCTGTGACGATGCGCTTGGTCG
Organism: Actinomycetota bacterium; assembly: GCA_026393455.1. GTDB lineage: Bacteria > Actinomycetota > Acidimicrobiia > Acidimicrobiales > Acidimicrobilacustridaceae > Acidimicrobilacustris. The sequence continues at coordinate 1,327 of JAPLAE010000105.1, read as the reverse complement.
CTGCTCACCCAACGCGTAACCAAGGGCAATCGTTCCCACCGGGTAGCGATCTTCAGGAATGTTGAACGCCGTCTTGACCGCGCTCTCATGTTCAAACTGACCGAAGAACAACGCCCCAAGGCCTTCATCAACAGCAGCCAGCATCGCGACCATGGCCGAAAAGGCCGTGTCGACATACCAATAGGGCACCGTCCATGCATCTTCACCCTCGCCGAGTCCGGTGCGTTGCTTGTCGCTCTCGCTGTATCGCTCCACATACGCAGCGGGCCATGAAACAGGAATGATCAGCACCGGCGCATCGAGCAACCGCGGCCAAGGAAAGTTGACACGACGTTCGCTGGGCAACGTTGCATCCCAATACTTCGCTGTTTGCTCTCCTTCGAGAACGACGAGATCTAAACCTTGCGTGTTCCCTGCTGCTGGGACATGACGTGCGAGGTCGAGGATGCGATCGAGAACATCGGTCGGCACGGGACGCGACTCGAAGGCACGAACCATGCGCCTGTTTGCGACTACGTCGGCGAATTGCATTACGCCGACCTGAAGATCACTTGATCTTGGCGAGATCCTCGGCCATCGCCCAGCCGAAGGCAATGAGCGAATCGCCTCGCTTGGCGCCGACGTTCTTGAACAACCCGACGATCTCTGGATCGATGCTGTCGGCCTCGAGTGATTCGTAATCAAGTGCCAACGGGAACGAACCGTCACCAGTGGCGATAAAGGCTTGTCATCGTAGGAACTTGAGCTGATGCTGAATCGCTTGGCGAGACGACGTCCCCATGCACGCTCTTCGCCGGTGGCCTTGTGGTCGGGGCGAGGAATGATGTCATCGAGTGTGCGGAAGGCTTCAAAACCACTTGCAGTAGCGAAACGGGTTCCCATCAGCACATCTTCGTCGGGGAAAGCCATGACGGCACGCTTGAACTGGTCAGCGAGGATCGCTCGCAATACCGAAGATCGCTTGGACGTGCGCTTCACCGACGCAAGACCAATCAGCACGCTGGGAGTCCCACCGATGCGTTCGAGTGTGCAAAAGGAGAAGCCTTTAAGGCCGTTTCCTTCTCGCGCCAACGAAACAAGGACCCACGCCTCAACCTGCTTGGAAAGTTGACCAACCTCGTAGAGGCTCGGCCCATCCGCGCAGATATCCGCCATCTCTGCCAACTCAGCATCACTGAGTTGCGTGCAATCTTTGGTAACTACCTTGATAGCCATGGTTCAACAGCCCCTGAAACAGACAAAACCGGAGTACTAGTTCACCCCGGCTCGCCCGCTAACGCAATTCGGCCCCCGATGTCAGTTAGCGACCGCATCTGGGCCAAGCAAT
>JAPLAE010000135.1 GCA_026393455.1 Actinomycetota bacterium | reverse complement strand
GATCTTGAAACCATTACCGTCGCCCGCTTTGACGCCGATGCACTGATCGACCATCGCTCGCGGCGACCAACCATGCACCTTCTCGACGGCATCAACACCGGTCTCACCTGGCCGAAGATTGAACTTCAGGCGGGGTTCGATTCGGATGGAGCCTCGGTCCTGTTTTTAGTTGGAGCAGAACCTGACCACCGTTGGATGGCGTTTTCCGAAGCCATTGTTGATCTTGCTCACCAGTTCGGAACCGAAGCCGTTTTCGGGCTCGGTGCGTATCCAGCGCCTGTGCCACACACCCGACCAACGCAATTAGTCACAACCGCAACTGACGCCGAAATGGCACAACGCGTTGGTTCCGTTACAGGTCGCATCGACGTACCCGCCGGGATCAATGCATCGATCCAACTCTCGTGCGCCGCCGCTGGAATTCAAGCGACCGCTCTGTGGGCCCAGATTCCTCACTATGCAGCGGGGATGCCCTATCCCGGCGGTGCACTCGCATTGGTCGAAGGCCTCCGAACATTTGCAGGGCTGAATTTCAACCTTGGTTCGCTCGTCGAAGATGCTCGAACCACACGCGTCCGACTCGACGAACTCGTTGCCAACAGCGAGGAACATATCGAAATGGTTCGCCAACTCGAGGCTCAGGCCGACACCGAAGTTGCCATAGAAGATCCGCTACCGATGGGCGACGACCTCATGGCTGAGCTCGAACAGTTCCTCCGCGACCAGGACTAAAACAAGAAAACTGCGTCAGCCGGCAACAAGATTCACAAGCGTTGGCGGTTTGCAGATGACCTTTCGGGGCGGCACTCCTCCGAGATGGGCCTGCACTTTTTCACTTGCCAGCGCTATTGCTTCTGCAGTTGCGGCGTCGGTCTCCGAAGGAACTTCGATTCGGTCTCGGACTTTGCCATTCACCTGAACGACCAGGGTGACGGACTCAACGGTGAGCATCGATTCATCGGGTGTCGGCCACGACAAACGATGGATGTCATCTCCGTGACGAATCTCCTGGAGTTCGGCGGTGATATGAGGAGCCATTGGCGCCATCAAAAGCAACAGCGTGTCGATCGCATTGTCGAGTGTTGCCTTGCGCGGCCCTTCCTCGGTTTGCACATACCGATACAGCTCATTCGTAAATTCCATGAATGCGGCGACCGTCGTGTTGTACGCCCATCGTTCGTAGTCGTCGGTGACCTTCACGATCAGTCGATTGGTTCGTCGCTCGAGTTCCGTATCGCTCTCATTTGGAGCGCGATCAACAAGAGCTCCGCCGGTCTCTCCAAGCGCAAGTCGCCAGACTCGATGAAGGAATCGCGAACAACCATCGATACCCACACCCTCCCAATCGACATCATCCTGCGGCGGACCCACAAACAAATGAGCAAGACGGAGAGCATCTGCCCCGTCGGTATCGAGAATTTCTTCGGGAGCGACCAGGTTCCCCTTTGATTTCGACATCTTGTCGCCATCGAGCCGAATCATGCCCTGCGTAAACAAACGAGTGAACGGCTCGCGCAAATTCGCCGGGGCAACACCTAGATCGGAAAGAGCCTTCGTGAAGAATCGCGCGTACATCAGATGCAAGATCGCGTGTTCCACTCCGCCGATGTACTGGTCGACCGGCATCCACGCGTTGACTGCTTCGGTTGAGAACGGTTGTTCCGTGTTCCAAGGATCACAGAACCGCAGGTAGTACCAAGACGAATCGACGAAGGTGTCCATCGTGTCGGTTTCTCTGTGAGCAGGCTTGCCGCATTTCGGACACGTCGTCTCGAAGAAGCCCGCGTGCAACCCAAGAGGCGATTCGCCTGTCGGGAGGAATTCAACGTCATCAGGAGCAAGGACGGGGAGGTCAACTTCGGGAACTGGAACCATTCCGCAGTCGTCGCAATTGATAATCGGAATCGGGCAACCCCAAAAACGCTGACGGCTAACGAGCCAGTCACGCAAACGGAAGTTGATTGTGCCATTTCCGATTCCTTCGGATTCGAGAAAGGCAATCGCCGAGGCGATCGATTCGGTTTTGCCCATGCCATCGAGGAAACCACTGTTGATGTGAAGACCGTCGCCGGTGAATGCCTCGCCATCGAAGTCAGCCGGAGGCGCAATCGTCCGCACTATTGGGAGATCGTGGGCCTTCGCAAAATCCCAATCGCGCTGGTCTTCTGCCGGTACGGCCATGATTGCGCCAGTGCCGTATCCCATGAG
>JAPLAE010000128.1 GCA_026393455.1 Actinomycetota bacterium | reverse complement strand
TCGCCATCTTCACGAAGCGGCTCAGAAAGCGAAAGCGGTTCGGCAGCGAAGCGAAGCGCTTCGGTGACTTTGTCTTCCGGCATTTCAACCTCGGCCGAAAGTTCGGCGAGTGTTGCAGGACGACCAAGTTTCAGTTCAAGACGCGCACGCGCCTTCTGCAAACGAGCAAGCGTGTCGCCAGCGTGAACTGGGAGACGGATCGTGCGACCAGTGTTTGCGATACCGCGAGTGATGGCCTGACGAATCCACCATGTGGCATAGGTCGAAAACTTGAAGCCTTTGCGCCAGTCGAACTTTTCGACAGCATGCATAAGACCGAGGTTTCCTTCTTGAATGAGATCGAGAAGCGGAAGGCCAGAAGCCTGATACTTCTTGGCGATCGAAACGACGAGACGAAGGTTGGACTGCACGAACGTGCGCTCGGCGTCGTCGCCTTGCTTTATCGCACGCTTCAGTTCACGCTTGCGAGCAACGGTGAGTGTTTTCGTTGCTTCAACTTCGGCACGAGCAGCGACGCCGCCCTCGATGGCCTGGGCGAGACGAACTTCGTCGTCCTTTGTGAGCAGGGGGTACTGGCCAATGTCGGTCAGATAGAGACGGACGAGATCTTCTTCGTCGCGTTCAACACGTTCCTTTGCCACTGCCACACCTCAGACTTGGGCCCGGAGAATCGGCCATGGGGGCCGCCGGGGTCTGTCAACGATACCGGTCCGGTCAAGCCCCCCAACCAAGCGAAGCCGAATTGCTCGGGAAAGAGCCGTCAGGCCCCAAAAATCTTGCGGATTTGGGCCGTTACTGCGGCAAGGGCGGCCTTGCTCTGCTCGGCATGAGTCCGTTCCTCGGCCAAGGCCAGCACCACTTCTTTTGGGCCGATGCTCGTTTCAAGATCATTGGAGATATCGGTAATGGCGATTGCGAGCAACCGACGGACAGGGCCATCGGCCATGGCCGTGGTGCGCTCGAGATGGTCGACCATGGCCCCACGAAGTGCTGGGAGCAGCTCGTCGTAGGCCAGAACCATTCGTGCCCCTTGCGAGGATCTAACGAGATCAGCGACGAGGGCGAACACCTCACGCTCGTTATCGGTTGGTGTCAGGAACGCGTCGGGTCCTGGAGCAGCTGTCGGCAACATCTCAAACCAGCGGCGTGATCGCCATGCACAGTGGTCAGCGGTGGCAACGAGTGAGAGTTTCGCGGCCGGCTCACTGACATCGGCCGCCCATGCGCCAAGGAGTCCGAACAGCAACTGTTCAACACGGCAATACGACGCCATGCGATCAACTGACTCGCCTGCGGTAATGAACTCCATGGACTGCAGGTTAGGCGAAGCGCCGCCGCGACTAACGGCGATATCGGTTGACGATGGGTAGGCGACGGTCTTTACCAAACGCCTTTGATGTCACACGTGGACCGGGCGGTGACTGACGACGCTTGTATTCCGCTAAGTCAACAAGGCCCACGACGCGCTCAACCACAGCTCGGTCATGACCAGCGGCGATGATCTCTTCGATCGAATGATCGCCTTCGACATACATCGCGAGGATGGGATCAAGCTCCTCGTAAGGAGGAAGGCTTTGATCGTCACGCTGATCAGGACGAAGTTCCGCCGATGGTGGCTTCACTAAAATGTTTTCGGGAATGAGATCGCGGCCTGCGCGTTCGTTGCGATACTGACAAAGTCGATACACCAAAAGTTTTGAAACATCTTTAATGACCGCGTAGCCGCCTGCAGAATCTCCGTAGAGCGTCGAGTAGCCAACCGATGACTCACTCTTGTTGCCCGTATTGAGTAACAACCAACCAAAAGCGTTCGACAACCCCATCAAGGTGACAGCACGAAGTCGACTCTGCAGATTTTCCTCGGCCAAACCAATCGCCTTGCCGTCGTAAGAAGACGCAAGCATTTCCATTAGCGCGACATGACCTAGCTCGATCCCAATTGTGCGGTACTCCACGCCAAGGTTTTCTGCGAGCGCCACCGCATCAGAAATGGAGTGATCGCTCGAATAACGCGACGGCATAAGCACGCCATGGACATGGTCCGCTCCAACCGCGTCGACGGCAATCGCAGCGACGAGCGCTGAGTCAACACCGCCTGATAATCCAATCACGACGTCGGAGAAACGATTCTTGGCCACGAAATCGCGGGTTGCGAGCACGAGTGCTTCCCAAACTTCAGCTTCCTCGCTCAGCGGTTCCGCTACCCCCAACAGCGAAATCGTTGATTGGCTGGTCGCTGATCGAACATCAGCGAACTCAAGATCAACGATATAAAGATCTTCAACAAACCGTGGCGCACGAGCGAGCAACGAACCCGCTGATGACATCACCAATGAATCGCCATCAAAAACAAGTTCATCCTGACCGCCAACTTGATTGACGTAAACGATGGTCGCCGATGCCTCTTTCGCTCGTTCCGCGATAACGGTGGCTCGCTCTTGCGACTTCCCAACACTAAAAGGCGACGCGTTGATACTGATCACGAGTTGCGTGTTTTGACGACCGAGTTCCGCAATAGGGCCGCCTGCAGTCCACGCGTCCTCACAAATAGAAACACCGACCTGCACTCCGTTGACGTCGAAGACGTCGAGCGCACCTTCACCAGGAACGAAATAGCGCGCCTCATCAAACACCGAATAGTTTGGAAGTTCGCGCTTTCGATAGTTACCAATCAGACTTCCGTCTCGACAAACCGCGGCTGCGTTGAATAACGCCGATTGATTTGCGGAACGAGCACCAGCTATCTCTTCACCGTGATTATTCGTGCCGTTTCGAGTTTCTGATCCTTGTTCGACGTAGCCAACGATCGTTGTACAGGTTCCCGTGGATGCAACGATTCGGTCGAGCGCTCGACCGACATCAGCAACGAACCCAGAGCGAAGAAGCAGATCTTCGGGTGGATACCCGGTGATGGCCAACTCTGGGAAAGCGACGACATCGCACCCTGACGTATTTGCCTCAGCGATCAATTCGATGATTCGCGACGCATTGCCATCGATGTCACCGACGACTGTGTTGAGTTGAGCGAGTCCGACGCGCAAGGTGGGCACCCCCGCAGACTACGGGCCGCGGCCCGACGCCCTAGCCTCGGTTGTGTGGCAACACCCTTAGGTGCGTCCCCAATCCCAAGTGAACTCGCTGATCTTGCCGATCGAAGCGCCTCTCCTGCCGCGGTCCGCACCTCTCTCATTCAGCTCATCGAACGTTCTGCCTCGCTCGCTGAGCGCGTTCGCAGCACTCCTGCCCTCGCCAACGCTCTAGTCGACGTTCTCGCAGCAAGCCGTTCCTTGACTCGGCTCATCGATGCCCGACCTAGCGATGCCATCGCCGTCCTGGACAATCTGGATCACCGGCCAATTGCCGCAATCGCCTCCGCCGAAGACCTCATGAACTGGCGCAATCTGGAGTTCCTTCGCATTGCGGCCCGCGATCTGGTCGGTCGGGACTCACTCGATGAGGTCGGCGCCGCACTTGCAGCACTTGGCCGGGATGTTCTTGACCGAGCCTGGAGACTGACCGAGGACGGCGAATGCTCTATCGCTGTGATCGGAATGGGAAAGCTTGGGGGCAACGAACTCAACTACTCAAGCGACATTGACATCTTGTTCGTCGGAGAAGGTGAACGGAAGGCGCTCGACCACCGAGCTCGGGCGATCATGGACATCGCGCGCCGATGTTTTCGCGTCGATGCAAATCTTCGCCCCGAGGGTCGCGACGGCCCTCTCGTTCGCACTGTTGAGTCCTACGTTTCGTATTGGAATCGTTGGGCCGAACCGTGGGAGTTCCAAGCGCTCCTCAAAGCACGGCCTATGGCGGGAGACGTTGCCATTGGCGAGAGATGGTTCGAAGCTGCACAACGTTCTCTCTGGGAACGGCCATTTGATGCAGAGGCTCTTCGGTCCCTGCGTGCAATGAAAGCTCGGACCGAAGAGGAAGTAGCCAAAACGGGAGTCGGAAACCGCGAACTCAAGCGCGCTCCCGGCGGGATTCGCGACATTGAGTTCACCGTGCAACTGCTTCAACTCGTCCATGGTCACCGCGACGCCGACCTTCGCGGGGCAACAACGCTCACGATGCTCGAGGAATTAGCCAACGCCGGATACATCGACGATAACGATGCTTCGAGGATGTCGGCTGCATATCGAGAACTGCGCACCGTCGAACATCGTCTTCAACTCGTTGATGAACAACAAGTTCACACCATTCCCACTGATCCAGTTTCACTCGATCACCTTGCGCGGGTCATGGGTCGTCACGATGAACCTGGCGGCACCGCAGCCGAGCAACTCGAGCGCGAACTCCATCTCATTCAAACGACGGTTCGCGGTATTCACGAACGGGTGTATTTCCGTCCTCTCCTCGAAGCGTTTGCAACAAGAAAGACTGACGAAACGTCAATCAGTCCTGAGGCAACCGAGGTCCGCCTCGCCGCGTTCGGGTTCATCGATGCCCGACGTACAGCTGCTGCGCTTGGGGAACTCACAAGAGGGCTTCGACGTTCAAGCCGGTTGATGCAGCAGATGCTGCCCTTACTTCTTGATTGGCTATCGTTATCCCCCGACCCCGATCTTGGACTCCTCCTTATTCGGAACCTACTCACCGGGCCGCGTCAATCACGACAGATTGCTGAGACATTCCGGGAATCGCCAGCCGCGGCTCAATCACTCTGCACAATTGCTGGCACCAGCCGCTTGTTGGGCGACATCATCGGCGCAAATCCCGATCTCGTCGCCCGCCTGCCACTTCCGGAAGAACTTGCTACCAAAGATCGTGCAGGGCTCATCGCAACCGCTACTGCATCGGTTGAACTACGAGAGGGAAGTATCGATCAACAGGCCTCGTTGCGAAGATGGCAACAGCGAAACCTTTTGGGAATAGCCGCTCGTGATGTTTTTGCTCACGACAACGTTGAACGGGTTGGCCGCGACCTCACCACGCTTGCTGAAGCAACTCTCGAAGCTGCACTGCAAAGTCTTGATCCACAAATTCCGTTCGCTGTTCTTGGTGTCGGAAGATTTGGTGGTGCTGAACTCGCGTATGCAAGTGACCTAGATGTGATGTTCGTGCATCGCGGTTCCCGCCCGGATGACGCCGATGAAGCCCGCCGTATTGCGAAAGCATTGATGCGCATGGTCGCCGGTTCGACGCCAGCGACACGCCTCTATGACATCGATTGCGACCTCCGACCCGAAGGTAAGAATGGCCCGCTCACGCGGGGCATCGACTCCTACGCCATCTATTGGCGGGAACACGCGCTCACGTGGGAACGTCAAGCGATGACCCGCGCTCAGGTCGTCGCTGGCGACCAATCACTCGGTGGCGAACTCCTCGATGAAATCGAGCCATGGGTGTGGGGCGGTGGGCTCTCGGCTGAAGGCATCCGGGAGATACGCCAGATGAAGGCTCGCATTGAAGCCGAGCGCATCCCCGTGGGTGAAGATCCCGACTTTCATTTGAAACTCGGCCGAGGTTCTCTGTCCGATATTGAATTCACCGTTCAAATGCTGCAACTGCAATACGGCGTAAAGGCCACCGGCACAATCGATGGGCTCCGGGCTCTTACCGAAGGCGATGTGCTCGATACAGACGACGCCGAGATTCTCACCGAGGCCTACGAATTCTGCGAACAGGTGCGCAATAGATGGTTCTTGGTGAACAGTGCGCCTAGTGACTCCATGCCCACCCACCCCGAATCCGCGCTTTGGTTGGCTCGCTCGCTCAACACCGAACCAGGCGCGCTCCGCGAGCACTATCGCCGGGTCACCCGTCGATCCCGAACGGTCGTCGAGAGACTTTTCTATGGGCTGCCTTCAAGGAGTTGAATCGGATCGCTTTGAGGCATGATGGTCTGACAATTCAGGGGGCCACTATGGACGCAGCCGCAATTCGTGCCGAACTCGATCATCCCGTCATTGATGCTGACGGGCACATCATCGAATTCATTCCTGCCATTCGCGATCTGATCGCCGCCGACGCGGGAACAGCGCTCGCCGACACGTTTCAGGCGATGAGCACCGCTGGTGCGACGGCTCGCCGCGGACTCACCGATGATCAGCGTCGAGCAAACGGCATGAGCCGAACCGGTTGGTGGGCCGTGCCAACGCGCAACACCCTCGACCGCGCGACCGCAATGCTTCCGCGCCTTCTGTACAACCGCCTTGATGAAATCGGCATCGATGTCGCTGTGCTCTACCCCACCGTTGGTCTCACTGTGATGGCCACAGACAACCCTGAGCTGCGTCGCGCACTCGCCCGTGCATGCAATCGCTATTACGCCGAGGCCTACGACAAGTACTCCGACCGACTTCTCCCCGTCGGCGTCATCCCCACCTATGACCCCGATGAAGCGATTGCCGAACTCGAATATGCAACCAAAGAACTCGGCCTTCGCGGATTTCTTTTTGGGGGACTTGTGCTTCGGAATGCTCCAGGGCACGAGGGCGACCGCGCCGCTCGGTGGGTCGATGGTTTGGGGCTCGACAGCATGTACGACTACGACCCCCTGTGGAAGAAGTGCGCAGAACTCAATGTTTCGCCCACATTCCACTCAACCGGTATCGGTTTCGGAAGTCGCGTCTCGCCCACCAACTACGTGGCCAATCACATCGGAAACTTCGCTGCGGGCACCGAGGCTGTCCTGCGCTCGCTTTTCTTCGGAGGAGTCATGTCACGATTCCCCGAACTGCGCTTTGCCTTCCTCGAAGGTGGCGTTGCTTGGGGTTGCAATCTTCTTTCTGATATCTGCGGGCACTTCGAAAAGCGCAATCGAGAGGACATCGAGCACTACAACCCCGCTCATCTCGACCGGGCATTGCTCGAATCGCTCATTGCAGAACACGGCGACGCTCTCTTCACCGACCGCGTCGATCGCCTTGATGAGACTCTCTCTTTTCTTTCCGACTCCAATGAAGAACCGAACACCATCGACGAGTGGGAAAAGAGTGGCATCACGTCGAAGGCCGACATCATAAAAATCTTCACTGATCAGTGCTTCTTTGGTTGCGAGGCCGACGACCCCATGAATGCTCTCGCCTTTAACGACGCCATCAATCCTGACGGTTCACGACTGCGAGCAATGTTCGCATCCGACATCGGCCACTGGGATGTCCCGGACTTCACTGGCGTACTTCCTGAAGCATGGGAGTTAGTCGAAGACGATCTCGTTACTCGAGATCAGTTCAGCGATTTCATGTTCGGCAATGTTGCCCGTCTCTTCACCGGTACGAATCCACACTTCTTCGATGGAACTGCCGTCGAAACGCAGGTTCGTCAACTACTTGCCGACGAGGCGTAACTACCAGCGATTCCAACGAATCGTGTCGGCCGATGCTTCACGGGCGCCTGGTTTGAAGTCGGTACCAATCGTGTAAGCAACCGGGAACATCCCTGCTTGCGTGACATCGGCAAATGGAATCCCCAACAACTCGGCCATCTCCCGTTCGCGCTCAAGGTGCACGGTTGTCCAACAACTCCCTAACGCGCGACTGCGCAATGCCAACATAAAACTCCACACTGCCGGCAGCACTGATCCCCACATGGTTGCTTGCGTGAACATCGAAGCACCTTCGGGCCGACCATCGACAGTGGCGACAACGAGCACAGGCACTTCGTGGAGATGCTGATTGAGCCACGAAACTGATTCCATGATCTCGGGTTGACGTTCTCCCGGTGGCCGAGCTGGTGTCGCAGCACTCGCGGCTGCAGCGCCAAGATCCGCGGCCCCACCTCGCCAAATATCGGCCATCGCTGCACGCGTCGATGCATCGTCAACCACAACCCAATTCCAAGTCTGACGATTCGATCCATTGGGTGCCTGCAACGCGACACGCAAACATTCTTCAACAACAGTTCGATCGATGGGTCGTTCAAGGTCAAGCCGTTTACGCACCGCACGTGTTGTCGTGAGCAGTGCGTCGGCGCTCAGATCAAGTTGCTTCATGCGCGCACCCTAGTGACGATGTCTGGCCAACGCGGGTCGAACATCATTCACATGCAACGCCATCTTTATCTCCATCAAGCGCAGTTCGATAACCAGGCTGGCCGACATGTATCGGCGCAGCACCAGCGGCACGCGCTGCTGTGCAATTCGCGTAGTAGACGTCAGCTCCCGCCGCAGGTGCGCTTGGGGCAGGAGGAACTGCAGGGGTGGCCGCAGCACCGCCAGAAGCGGACCCTGAGGGAGCTGCGCCTGTCGGTGCCGTGAACGCCGTGCCGCCTAACGGCCAGACCGGTCCGGCGATTCCACAGGCGTCAAGCATCTGACCGAGAGCATCGCGTTCTGAAGTCGTCACGCTAAGTCCCCACGAACTTTTTACTTTCACCCAACCGTCGGCGTAGGCACACCACGAATCGCGATTGGCTGGTCGCCACTGATCGGGCGGATCGGCACCTTTCGAACGATTCGATGATGCTGATGCCACAACTAACACCGCCGGATTATTTGCATACGCGCGACGACGCTCTGTGCTCCATGCCCAACCGCCGGACCGAAATGCGTTCTCTAACGGCACAAGATGATCGACATCAAAATCACTTGGGTTGTTTGATGCAACCGAGTCATATGGCGATACCCACGACCCAATGACGACTTTGCAGGTCCCCGAACGATTCACCGTTGGGGTCACGATTGACCACGCGATGAGAGCATCCTGACGAGCATCACAACCGTTGCCATCGATATCGGCCCAGTGCGGCCACTCTTCACGGTGGTAGGTGCCTTGCGGTATTTGCCGATCATCAACCGCAAGAACCGACAGCCGATCACGCGTGGATTGAGAGGTTGGTGCTCCGGTTGTTGGGACAACAGCAGCGACTGCAGCAGCCGCTGTGGTTGTTGTACTCGAACCTGTCGTATCAGAACTCTCTCCTGATGCCACCGGACTTCCCGAACGCGATTTGGAAGCAGTCGACGACTTCTCGCAACCCGCGACAAAAACAACAAGCACAACGAGGCAAACGCCGAGGAAAGGGCCGATCCGCCGATCGGAATGTGTGGACATCACCCATCACCGTACCGAGTAAACGCACGCGAAGAGGACCGGCCCAGTAGACCGGTCCTCATTCGATTCATGCAGTGAAACTTTGGCTCAGACGTCGTAGCCGGTCGGCTCAGATGTCGTAGCCGGTCGGCTCAGATGTCGTAGTACATCGAGAACTCGTAGGGATGCGGGCGCAAACGGATCGCATCCACCTCGTTCTTACGCTTGTACTCGACCCACGTTTCGATGAGATCGTCGGTGAACACACCGCCGGCCTTAAGGAACGCGTTGTCGGCTTCGAGGGCATCGAGTGCTGCTTCGAGCGTGGCGGGAACCTGGGGAACCAATGCCAGTTCTGACGCCGGAAGGTCGTAGAGGTCCTTGTCGACCGGTGCCGGCGGTTCGATGCGGTTCTGAATGCCGTCGAGACCAGCAAGCATCATCGCCGAGAAGGCGAGGTACGGGTTGCTGGTGGAGTCGGGGCAACGGAACTCGATGCGCTTGGCCTTCGGGCTTTGCGAAGCGAGCGGGATACGAATCGACGCGGAACGGTTGCGCTGGCTGTAAACGAGGTTCACAGGAGCTTCGTAACCCGGCACCAAACGCTTGAACGAGTTGGTGGTGGGGTTGGTGAAGGCGATCACCGCTCCGGCGTGGGCGAGAAGTCCACCGATATACCAGCGAGCCATGTCGGAAAGTCCGGCGTAACCAGCTTCGTCGTAGAACAGCGGCTCTCCACCGCTCCAAAGCGACTGATGCGTATGCATGCCCGAGCCGTTGTCTTGGAAGATCGGCTTCGGCATGAAGGTGAGCGACTTGCCGGCCTGCCATGCAACGTTCTTCAAGACGTACTTGAAGGTCATGAGCTGATCAGCCATCTTCAAAAGGGTGTTGAACTTGATGCCGATTTCGCCCTGACCACCAGAGGCAACCTCGTGGTGATGAAGTTCAGTCTCAATACCAACGCCATGAAGGGCGAGGGTCATGTCACCGCGCAGATCTTGGTAGTGATCCATCGGCGGCACAGGGAAGTAGCCCTGCTTGGTGCGCGGCTTGTAACCAAGGTTCGGACCTTCGTCGGTGCCGGAGTTCCATTCACCTTCGATGGAGTCGACCATGTAGAACGAGCCATTGGGCTGCGTGTCGAAACGAACGTCATCGAACACGAAGAACTCGGCTTCGGGACCAAAGAACGCCGTGTCGGCAATGCCAGTGGTCTTGAGGTACGCCTCGGCCTTGGTTGCGACATAACGCGGGTCGCGCGAGTAGCTCTCGTGCGTTACCGGATCGGCAACGTAACAATGAATAACCGCGGTCTTGTGTTTCATGAACGGATCCATGTACACGGTGTTCGGATCGGTGATGAGCACCATGTCCGATTCTTGGATCTCCTGGAAACCACGAACCGATGAGCCATCGAAACCGTGGCCTTCGGTGAAGTGATCCTCACTCAGAACGTGAGCCGGAATGGTCACGTGCTGCATGATGCCGGGCAGGTCCGAGAAGCGGAGGTCGACGAACTCGCAGCCTTCGTCCTTCACCAGCTTCAGTACTTCTTCGGGAGTGCGTTCCTGCACGGTTCCTCCTGTGGGGGTGCGATCTGGTCGGTTCCAGAAAGCTGATCGTTGGGGACACTACCCCGGGCGCCAGAGTGGTTCCGAAGGGTGACTTGATGAGCGTGCCAGCCACTGTTTTCCCCACTGTTGCCCAATTGTGAACGGAACGTGAACTCGGCGGCAGGGCGTGGGAACGGCCTTGGGGCCAGAGGGCCCGACGTGGGACACTTAGACAATGGGAAGTCAGCAGGATTACGTACTTAGGACCGTTGAAGAGCGTGGGGTTCGCCTCATCCGCCTGTGGTTCACCGATGTGCTCGGCCAGCTCAAGTCGGTGGCGATCTCACCGGCCGAACTTGAGAACGCCTTCGAAGAGGGTCTCCACTTCGATGGGTCGGTCATCGATGGCTTCAGTCGTGTCCAGGAATCTGACGTGCTGGCCAAGCCCGACCCGAACACGTTCGAGATTCTTCCGTGGGGCAAAGGTTCAGAAATCTCTGGCCGCATGTTCTGCGACATCCTCAACCACGACGACACACCATTCGAGGGCGACCCCCGTCAGGTACTGAAGCGAAATCTCGACAAAGCCCACGACCGCGGCTTCTCATTCATGACCGCCCCCGAAATGGAATTCTTCTATTTCGCCGAAGGCGACCCATCGAAGCCACTTGTTCCACTCGATTCAGGTTCGTACTTCGATCTCACCACTGCCGATGTTGCAAGCGACCTGCGCACGCGCACCCTGCTTGTTCTCGAAGCCATGGGTATTCCCGTTGAGTACTCGTTCCACGAAGATGCACCGAGCCAGCATGAAATCGATCTTCGTTACACCGATGCACTCACGATGGCCGACAACATCATGACCTTCCGGCTCATCGTTAAAGAGATCGCGATGGAACAAGGCGTGTTTGCATCGTTCATGCCAAAGCCACTTGCCGGTGTGCAGGGTTCAGGCATGCATACGCATATGTCACTTTTCGAAGGCGACGAAAACGCCTTCCACGAGCCCGGTGATCCAGTTGGCTTGTCGAAGGTTGCACGCGGTTTCATTGCCGGCTTGTTGCATCACGCGCCAGAAATCACTGCAGTCACAAACCAGCTCGTGAACTCCTACAAGCGACTTGTCTCTGGTTACGAAGCGCCCGTGTACATCACGTGGGCTCGCAATAATCAGTCTGCGCTTGTGCGCGTTCCGGTTACCAAGCGCGGCAAGCAGTCGTCAACACGCATCGAATACCGCGCCCCCGATCCAGCATGTAACCCGTACCTTGCCTACTCAGTCATGCTTGCTGCGGGCCTCAAGGGCATCGAAGGTGGCTACGAACTGCCGCCTGAGGCTGCCGCCAACGTGTTTGAGTTCACCCCAGAACAACGCGCCGCTGAAGGCATCCGACCGCTTCCGCAATCGCTGTCGGAATCGCTTGATGTTATGGAAAATTCCGAACTCGTTGCTGAGGCACTTGGCGAACACATCTTCGAATGGTTCCTGCGCAATAAGCGTGCGGAATGGACCGATTACAAGGCCCAGGTCACCCAGTTCGAACTCGATCGGTACCTCCCGGCTTGGTAACGACGATGGAACCAATCCTGATCTTTCCTGATCCTCCGCCACCCGAACTGGCCCAGGCACTCGACTTGTCTGGTTATCCATGGAAGGCAGCAAGCGACGAACTCGCCGCATCGCGCATCGAACCGGAGGAAGGTTGGGGCGGCGCGATCATTTGTGCGTACCTCGACCCCGAGCGCGCGTTTCTTTTGTGTCGGGCATTGCGCAAGCGAGATGTACCGCTCGAACCTCTCCTGCTTTTGGTGAGCGGAACGCAGCTCGGCGATCTTGAACTTCGCGACGACCTTTACGACGACTTTTGTCTTGCGCCGTTCCATCCACGCGAACTCGAAGCACGACTCAAGCACTTGTACTGGAACACCGGTGCCGGCACTCGACCTGAATTGGTTGAGTACGGCGAACTTGTTCTCAATCTCGAGACCTATCAAGCAGCCATCGGTGGCGCACCGCTCGATCTCACCTACATGGAATACGAACTACTCAAGTTTCTTTCGTCCAACCCAGGCAAAGTCTTCACTCGTGAAACCTTGCTGAGTCGAGTGTGGGGTTATGAGTACTACGGCGGCGCCCGAACAGTCGACGTTCATATTCGACGGTTGCGCGCCAAACTCGGTGAGCACCACGCCAACCTCATTCAAACGGTGCGCAGTGTTGGTTATCGCTTTGGGCAATCGCGTTGGGGTTCGTGAGTACATTCACGCACCGCACCAACAACTGAGGTGAAAACGAAACACGCCGCCCCGAGGGGCGGCGTGTTTACGAAACTGATGTGGTCTCAGGCCGGACGAACGTCCTGTGCCTGATCGCCCTTCGGGCCACTTGTGACCTCGAATTCGACGGCTTGACCTTCTTCGAGTGAGCGGTAACCCGAGCCGCTGATCGCGCTGTAATGCACGAATACGTCTGGGCCTCCTTCACGTGAAATGAAGCCGAAGCCTTTTTCTGCGTTGAACCACTTGACGGTACCGGCAGCCATTCCGGAACCCCTTTCTGTCCTGCGGGGTCGGAACACCTTCCCAGCACCTTCTTAACGAATCGGCACGCTACCGCTCTCTGCCGGTCCGTGTCGACGAAAAGTTTCAGGGACGCGAAAAGGTCATCTCGAGCCAAAGGCGCAGAAGCGATCGCTTCAGGATTCGGGGTAAGCGAGGACGTAGTCCTCGGTACCGGCGTAGGTCTGATCGACCTCATCGCCAACGGTCCAGCCCAACACACCCGCCACGATCGACATGGTCATGAGAAACCCCACAGGGATTGCAATCACGAGCACAAGGATGATGATGACGGCGCCAAACATGAGCGAAACCTTACTTCGCGACAGGCAAGTAGGCCCACGCTTCGATCTCAACGAGGGCCAGGCGAGGGAGCTCGGCCACAGCAAAGGCGCTTCGGGCGGGACGATGATCGCCGAACCCGGCCACGTAGGCCTCGTTCATCAGGTCGAAGTCCCGCATATGGCGGAGGAAGACCGTGGTCTTGACCACATCGGAAAGCGATGCTTCATGCGTGGCCAAAAGTGCCGCCATGTTCAGAAGGGCTTGGGTTGTCTCTTCGACAACACCACCCACAATCATCTCGCCATTCACCAAGCCGAGTTGACCGGAAATCACAAGAAAGTCTCCGGCTCGAACAATGGGCGTGTACGGACCAATGGGTGTGCTCATGAACTCACTGTGCCACACGAGCATTGCTGAGAACACTGCGACCCGTCGGCCAGTCAGTCGGCCAACCTTGGGCCGACCACACTGCGGCGGCCGTGGCAGCAAAGACTGCATCGGAACCATTGACCGGTTCGGAGTCTTCCTCGTGCAGCGTGACCTCGACATGGGGCATATCGGCAGAACGAAGCACGCCGAATGAACGAATCGTCAGATCACTAATCATTCCGTCTTCATCAACCGACAATCCTTCGCTGGTAACCCAACCAAGCGCCATGTGCACCGCGCCGATCGCGTAGGAACGCAGAACAATCGCATCGAGCACTCGACCACATTTCAGATCAACGCGGACGACGCCATCGAGACCGATTGCAACCGTGGCGCTCGCTCCCTCGGCACTTGTCACCGTTGCGCTGTGAGCGTTGTTATCGCCCGATTCATCCGCGTTCTTGGCGGCAAGCGCAGCAAGCAGGATCTGTGCTTCGGCAACACCGGCTCCACGGATATCTACCGAGGTCGGTGGCCCAACAACGTCAACTTCTTCAACCACAAATTGCGGCGCGATGTTCCTAATTGCTTCGGCGATACCTTCCGTGCGTACGACACGGATCACACCTGAGCCATCGGCACGGACGCCCGCGGCAATGGGTGGACGCTTTGGTCCGTCGCGCACAACGTCTTCTCGTGACAACACCACACGAATCGCTTGGCGATGTTCATAGGCAAGTTCACGAGCAACATGTCCGACATTGGTGGTCGACTTGCCACCAAATGCTCCTCCGTTGGCCAGCGATGTGAACGGTTCGCCTCCGGGTTCGCACCAAGACGCGTCGGTCTCTAAATAGGCTGGTTCCACCCAGCCGGTTCGCAACGTGAGTTCCCACTCGCCTTCAGGAAGTGCCAAGGGCGGCTCGGGTGAGGTGGTGCCGTGTCGGCCTTGCACCTTGCCTGCCAACGCACGAGCTTCGGTTAACGAATCGGCTACAACCCATCCGCCTTCTCCGTCGGGAACGGCAACTAACGAATCGAGCGGGGCGGTGTCTTCAGAGAAACCTCCACGCCCAAGCACAACGTCGGCGGAAACCTGCTGCGTTGAATGACCTTCGATCGTTGCCCGGCGCGATGCATCGTCGAAATTGCGTTCCTCGCCGCGTGCACGTTCCACAACAGAGGAACCGCTCACCACCATCGACCACGCTTCGCGGATTGTTTGCCACCCCGTGCATCGACACAGATGCGCAGCTAACGCCCGGTCCACCGCATCGAGATCGTCGGCTGCAGTGTTCTTCGAACGCAAACCCTCAAGCCGGCACACGATGCCTGGAGTGCAGAACCCGCACTGACTGCCGCCGGTAGCCAACAACGCGTCGGACCAACGTTCGCGATCTTCTTCCGCCAGACCATCAACTGTTGTGATGACACGCCCAGCAATACGACGAACTGGCGTTACGCATGAAACTCGTGGGGCACCGTCGACCAAAACCGTGCAACAGCCGCATTGCCCCTGCGGATTACAACCTGCTTTGGGCGCACGAACTCCGAGTCGACCACGCAGTGCGGCCAACAACGACACGCCGTTGTCGGGAACACTCACTTCTTCGCCATCGACGACGAACGTGATCTGCGCAGTTTCGATTGAAGTTGGATCAGTCATGACATCGCGATCGAATCGTTGATCGGGAACCTAGGGGTTACGCGACGACGACCGCCCGGAGGCGGTCGTCGTTCAGAAAGTAAAAGCAGAATCAGCTGAACGAGTTACCGCAGCCACACGTCTTCTGGGCGTTGGGGTTGTCGATCGCGAAACCTGCACCCTGGAGGCCGTCCTTGTAATCAAGGGTGGCACCGGTGAGGAGCTGAGCGCTTGAAGGATCGACCACGACGGGAACACCGAACTCGGTGTTCACAACGTCTTCGGAGTCCTTCTCGGAATCGAAGAACATCTCGTAGCTAAAGCCGCTGCAGCCACCAGGACGAACAGCGACGCGCAACATGAGGTCTTCCTGACCCTCTTGAGCAATGAGTTCCGCAACCTTGGTAGAAGCGGTTTCGGTGAGCGTGATCACTGTGGACCTCCGTGATAAAGCGGTGTTTGAAAAAAGGTTAGCGGAACCATGGCCAAGTTCCCATGTTGAGGAGGGCCAACCGCCGTTTCCGCCGGTAGATTTCCGCTATGGCCACCCTTCCCACGAGCGACGAGATCCTCACAGCGCTTCGTGGCGTTATCGATCCTGAGTTGGGCGCTGACATCGTGGAACTGGGAATGGCCCGGTCAGCCACAGTGTCCGAGGCCGGCGCAGCGGTGGTTGTTGTGGCCCTCACCACGGCCGGCTGCCCACTGAAGGCGCAACTGAAGCGCGAGATTCTCACCCGCATCGAAGCTCTCCCGGGCATCACCTCTGCCTCCATTGACTGGGCCGAGATGGATGCCGATCAGAAGGCGGCGGCCATGAACGTCGCCCGCAAGCACGCGCAATCTTCTGCCGGCCCCAACCGAGTTCCGCCTGGCGCACGCGTGCTTGCCATTGCTTCGGGCAAAGGTGGCGTCGGTAAATCGTCAGTCACGGCGAACATCGCTGCGGCACTTGCCGATCGGGGTTTCGCCGTTGGCGTCATCGATGCCGACATCTGGGGTTTCTCAATTCCACGCATGCTCGGCATTGAAGGTCGCCTCGAAGCAACCACTGGACCCAACGAAGAACGCACGATCATTCCGAAGTCGATTCCTATCGGTACCGGTCGACTCGATGTCGTCTCTATGGGATTACTTGTTGACGATGAAACCGACGCGCTCATGTGGCGCGGCCTTATTTTGAATCGCGCCGTGCAACACTTTCTCGAAGACGTTTCTTGGGCAACCGATCTCGACTACATCGTCGTCGACCTTCCACCCGGCACTGGCGACGTGCAAATGGGATTAGCCCGCATGCTCCCGCAAGCGGAGATGATCGTCGTCACGACTCCTGCAGTCGGCGCGCAACGTGTCGCCACTCGCGCTGTCACCATGGCCCGCAAAAGTCATCTTCATGTTCTCGGCGTTATCGAAAACATGAGTGCGTTTACCTGCGAACACGGACACACGCACGCTGTATTCGGTGAAGGCGGCGGCGCAAGGCTCGCAGCCGACGAGGGCCTTCCGCTCCTTGGTTGCATTCCCCTTGAACCCGCCGTATCTCTGGGCGGCGATTCTGGTGCACCAATCGTGCTCAGTGAAGGCGAAGCATCATCGGCCCTTCGTGCAATTACCGAACTCCTTGTGACTGAACTGGCACCGCCTATTTCAATGAGCGGCTGTTCAGCACGCATGCTCGACGCGGCCCTTGCTGCGCTCGATGCCACTGACTGATCCACTGCCAGCGGTCAGCGCAGTGACGTGACCTGTGCGGTCATGTGCACCGTTTCAGCGTCGGTGGACCACAACGCGATTTCGAGAACGTCATTGACCACTCGATACGCAATCGTCAATGGCATTGCGGCAATAACCACGTCGTGATCGATTGCATCGCGAAATTCAACTTCCGCGCGCAACGAACTTCCGGTATCGAGGTCGAGAAGTTCACGAGCACGCACGCGCTCGAGCGTCTGTTCCACGACTTCCCACGACACGGCATTGTTCACGTGATTGAGAACATCAAGGTCGGTGACTCGCGGCCACCACGGCATCGTGTGCACATCTTCCTCGCCAGGAACCACGGGATCATGCACTTGGCGAGCAGTGACTTCGCGACCACCCGAAGGTTCTGTGTAGGTCGCGACAAACCCAGCGGGCAAGGTCTTCGGACGACCGGTCACAGGGTCGAGATGCACCCATAAGGTCACCGCTTCCACCGAACCACCGTGCTCCCCGGCCATTGACACACGGCGTTCGGCCCAGCGGCTGCCCATTCCCGAACAGAACGTGGCCAGCGAAACGTCTTCGCTATTGCGCATCGCTTTGTGCTGTTCGATCAGCGTGCGCCGAACCACCCAGGCCCGGGCCTCGAGGCTGCCGACATCATCGGAATCGTCGGTGGCGACGTCTTGGAGATAGCGGGCAACCGCATCGAGGCGTAGGCGGCCCGTGGCGTCGACATCGCCCAACCGCACTCGCCGCTCGCGCCGAAACACTCGGCCCGAGGCCGGTAGAGGCAGCACGCGGCTGGCGCCGTTTTCGCGCTCAGATCGCCGGGTCGAACCCTGTTCCGCCGCCGAATCCGCGTTTCCCATGACCCGCGACGCTAGCCCCCGATCCCTTGGCAGGAACGGGAACACGCCGATTTCCAATAATTCAGTTGACGGGGCCACCACAGGCATGGTTCGGTGGAGTTCATGTTCACGACCGCCTCCACACCGCGTAATTCGGCCATTCCGGCCTCCGTCGCGCCTGTGGCATCGCGCGCCAACGTGACCATTTCCGCCACTTGGTATGCCACCGAGACAAATGCTTTTGCGACCTTCGGTCATAAGCACCCGTCCCGGCGATCTCTGAGCTGACGCAGTAACCACTGCGTACATGCACTGAGGCCGCCGGGTTCCCCCGGCGGCCTTTCTTCATGTGCGGCCACCCCCCATCCACCAACGTCCATCCACCTACGCCTGTCCCTCGACTCCCCACCCCACCTGCACCACGGTGCACCCACGAAAGGAATGAACCGATGCTCGCCGAGACGCTCGACGACATCTCACCGGCCGTCAGGGCCGACGCCGCATGCAACGACCTCAATGCCACGTTGACCGGCGTCTATTTCTCTGAAGAGCTCCAGGACATCGCCATCGCCAAGTCGATCTGTTCGACCTGTCCGGTGATCGTCGAGTGTCTCGAAGGGGCGATTGAGCGCCACGAGCCATGGGGCGTGTGGGGTGGACAAATGTTCATCAACGGAAAGATCCTCGCCACCAAGCGTCGCCGCGGCCGCCCGCCGAAGCTCGCTCGAGTCGAGGATGAGCTGCCCGACATCCCCGTGCCGGTGCATCTTCAGTCCTGGTTGCGCTCCGCCTAGCAACCACCTGCCTGCAGCCGGGTGGGATCGCCGCCCCCGAGCCGATCCCACCTGCAGCCTCGGACAGTCGGACCTGTCACCGAACCGGCCTCCGGCCGAGAGGTGATTGGGAGTGGTGCGGGGCTCCAAGTACGGTCGGCACTGCCTCTCGCAGTCGGATCTCACATGGAACCCGCACCGCTTCCTCCCCAACCCCGATCGGCCATGCGCCGTTATCTCCCGCTCACCGTGGCGGGACTGATTGTCGTGGGTTTCGCAATCGCCCTGATTCTGTCGTTCTCGGGTGGTTCATCGACAACTTCCTCGGATGTCACCAAGCTCGACCCCAATGCCACGCAACCGCCTGAGCTCGCTGCGGTAACCGACGTGGCCGGCACCAAGTTGCCGAAACTCACCTACGTCGCCTTCGACGGCTCAATCAAAGAACTCACACCGAACGGCAAACCACTACTCATCAATGTGTGGTCATCAACCTGTGTTCCTTGTGTGACGGAAATGCCTGCACTGGAGAAGGTGTGGCAGGCCAAACGCAATGACATCGATATTCTCGGGATCGACTACTTCGAATCCCCTGACCTTGGCCAGGCAATGGCCGACCGCACCGGCGTGACCTATCCGCTTGGTCGCGACCTCAAAGGGATAATTCTCCGTGAACTCGGTGGCACGGGACTCCCCTACACCGTGCTTGTCAGTTCGAACGGCACGATTCTGATCACGCATTCGGGCGCGCTTACAGAAGCACAGTTCTCCGAACTCGTGAAGACCGCAACGGGTAAGTGACATGAACTCAGCGATTGTTTACGCATTCGGTGTCGGCATGGTTGCCACGTTCAACCCGTGCGGCTTCGCAATGTTGCCGGCGTATTTGTCTTACTTCCTTGGACTTGAGAATTCGAGAGATGCTGATAGTCGAGCCGATGCAACCGTTCTGCGCGCACTCGCCGTGGGCGCAACAATGACGGCTGGCTTTGTTGTGGTGTTCGGAATTCTGGGACTTGTTCTTGATCCAATTCTTTCTTCCATCAACGACAAGTTGCCTTGGCTCACCATCGTGTTGGGTGTTGTTCTGATAATCCTCGGCATTCGTTTGCTCATGGGTCGCGAAATCACCGTGAATTTGCCAAGGATTTCGAAAGGCCCTGAAGGACGCGAACTTGGTTCGGTCTTCGTCTTCGGCGTTTCCTATGCACTCGTTTCACTGAGCTGCACGTTGTCGTTATTTATTGCTGCGATCTCAACCGTGATCGAGCAACAGAACTTCTTCGTTGGTCTCGGTGCGTTTGTTGCCTACGCACTGGGCATGGGGCTCGTGTTGATCGTGCTTACTCTTGCGATCGCACTCGCTCGCCAAGGGATCGTGAAGAAGATGCGCGGAGTGCTGCCCTACATCAATCGCATCTCTGGCGTGCTGCTTGTGCTCGCGGGTCTCTACGTGGCCTATTACGGCTGGTACGAACTACGCGTTCTGAACGGCAACACCTCAGGCGGTGGCATTGCCGGTTGGATGTTCAACCTCAACGGACACATCACACAATGGATCAACGATGTCGGCCCGACTCGCATCGGCATCATCCTTGGCCTTGTGATAGCGCTCGTTGTGTTCATCGCATTGCTCAGTAAGGCCCGGGACGACGACAAGTAGCCTTGGCCCATGGAACTTCGCATCTTTGTTGAGCCCCAGCAGGGCGCTTCGTATCGTCAACAACTCGCCGTCGCCCAACTTTCCGAGAAGCTCGGATTCGACGGCTTCTTTCGTTCCGATCATTACTTGCGCATGGGCGCCGGTGATCCACTTCCTGGCCCCACCGATTCGTGGGTCACTCTCGGTGCAATCGCGCGCGAGACCAGCACGATTCGTCTCGGCACACTCGTCGCTTCGGCAACATTCCGTTTGCCGGGCCAGCTTGCAGTAGCCGTCGCGCAGATCGATGACATGAGTGACGGTCGTATCGAACTTGGTCTCGGTGCTGGCTGGTTCGATGCCGAACACACCGCGTACGGCATTCCGTTTCCCACACTTGGACAGCGCTTCGACATTCTCGAAGAGCAACTCGAAATCATCACCGGCATGTGGAACACACCGCTCGATTCGCAGTACTCGTTCGAAGGGCAACATCACACCATCGTTGGTTCGCCTGCGATTCCTAAGCCCGTTCAGCCTGGTGGGCCGCCGATCGTCATGGGTGGTTACGGACCAAAGCGCACGCCTGCATTGGCTGCGAAATACGCCAGCGAATTCAACCTTCCGTTCCCGCCAGTCGAGATCTATCGAGCGTCGCGTGACAACGTGCGCGCCGCATGTGAAGCTCGCGGTCGCGATCCCGAATCGATGATCTACTCCGTCGCGCAGGTGTTGTGCATCGGCGCTAACGATGCTGATATCGCTCGTCGGGCTCAACGCATCGGTCGTGAGGTTGACGAACTCATTCTGAATGGCGCTGCTGGTTCACCAGCGCAGGTGCTCGACAAGATCGCGTCATTCGCCGAAGCCGGCGCCACGCGCGTGTACCTGCAGGTGCTCGACATGAACGACCTCGACCACATTCATTTGTTGGCCGAAGAAGTGATGAAGGTTCTTCCCTAACGGTTACGCCTTTAGGGATTCAGTCGTTCGATGCGCCAACCGATTGGCTGCGACGCGTCGACGGTGTAGCGGAACCGGTCATGCAATCGTGACTGTCGACCTTGCCAGAACTCAATCTCGCTCGGCAGCACTCGGAATCCACCCCAATGGGGAGGACGAGGAACATCCATACCCTCAAAGCGCGCGTCGGTTTCTGCCCAGCGAGATTCAAGAACGGAACGATCGGCCATCACTTCGCTCTGATGCGAAGCCCATGCCCCGATCTGGCTGCCGCGTGGTCGCGTACTGAAGTACTCATCACTTTCCGCCTCGGTCACTCTCTCAACGGTGCCAACGACTCGAACCTGGCGAGAAAGAATGTTCCAAGGGAAACAGATCGATGCTTGCGGATGATCGCTGAGTTCTCGGCCTTTTTGGCTCGTGTAGTTCGTAAAAAACACAAAGCCGTGATCCAAACCTTTCAACAACACATGTCGAGACGACGGCATTCCGTCGGCACCAACACTTGAAAGCACCATGGCGTGAGGCTCATGGGTGTTCACACTCTTGGCGAACTCAAACCATGCATCGAACTGAGCGAATGGATCGTCAAGCAACTCGGCACGACGCAAGCCCTTTTCCTGGAGTTCCGCACGTAGGGAATCAAGTTCTGGAGCTGCGCTCATAGGTCCAGTTCACTCCAGGTTTCTTGCCCGCACCAAGCCCAAGTCATCAAAGACGACCTAGAACGATCCCGGCATACGCAGCGAGGCCGCCACCGAGCACCATCATCGCCGTCCATTGCAGCAACATTCGGTGGTTGCGGTCATTCACGAGACCGGCGAGTTCCGCCGCAAAGGTTGAGAACGTGGTGAACGCTCCACAGAACCCGGCAGCAACCCCGAGGCGGAGGTTCTCGTCGATCGTTCGCGTTGCGACAACTCCGACAACGATTCCCAGAACAAACGAACCAAGCAGGTTCACTACGAGAATGCCGATTGACGGACCCTTAGGAAACCAACGCCGCAGACCAATGTCCACTGCGTGACGACTCGTTGCTCCAAGGGCACCGGCAAGGCCAACGACAATCCAAGCGGTCACGTCGCGGCCTCGAGGTGTATCGCTCGACGCGTAAGGCCCATTGACATCAACGCCACTACGACACCGCCGACAACGGAGGCAATGACATACACGAACGCGGTGAGCGGTTTCGATTGCCGCAACAGTTCTGCGCTCTCAACTGTGAATGTCGAGAACGTAGTGAACGCGCCGAGAATGCCGGTACCGAGAAACGAATGCGTGAGCAGTCGTGGTGGTTGGCGATCAAGAAACAGCACCAACACAACGCCGATAAGCGCGGAGCCAACAAGATTGATGGCGAGCGTTGTCGTGGGAAACGTTCCTGACGCAACGGGGAACCACGCCGACAATCGCCAGCGCATCCATGAACCAAGCACGCCACCGATCGCGATCACTGCGAATCGACGGAGAAGAATCACGTGAAAATCAGCCGATTGAGGTTGCGCCGCGCATGTACGGCTGCAGAATCTCAGGAATACGCACGGTGCCGTCGGGCTGGCGATGCGTTTCCACAACCGCGGCCCAAACACGCGGCACGGCAAGCGCCGAACCGTTCAATGTATGGGCGACCTCGTTGCCCTTCGCGCCCTCAACCTTGTAACGAATGTTGGCGCGACGAGCCTGGTAATCGGTGAACCATGACACCGAAGAAACCTCGAGCCACTGATCGACACCGGGTGCGTAGACCTCGATATCGAACGTACGAGCCGAAGAGTTACCGATATCACCCGTGCAGAGATCGAGCACTCGGTAGGTGAGCCCAAGCGCTCCAATGAGCCCTTCAGCGCGAGCCAGAAGTTCTTCATGGAGTGCAGGCGCCTGTTCCGGCGTGGAATACGCGAGGATTTCGACCTTGTCGAACTCATGAACGCGCAACAACCCGCGAGTGTCACGGCCAGCCGAACCAGCTTCACGACGGAAGCACGCCGTTTGCGCCATAAGGCGCATCGGAAGATCAGCGCCGCGAAGGATCTCGTCTCGTGCGAGTGAGGTGAGAGGAACTTCGGCAGTAGGAATCGCCCAAAGATCGTCGCGTTCGAGGTGATAGGCATCGTCGATGAACTTCGGAAGGTGACCGGTGCTGATCATCGTGTCGGTGAGCACGACCGTGGGCGGACGAACTTCTTCGAACGCATCGGCATTGCGATCGAGTGCGACCTGACACAACGCCCGAGACAGTGTGGCGCCCTGGCCTCGGAACATGGTGAACATCGCGCCCGACATCTTCACTGCTCGTTCTAAATCGAGAATGCCAAGTTCTGTGCCGATATCCCAATGCGGAACACGCTGATGCTCTGCCCATGCCGCCGGGTCGTCGCCAACACCAACGCGCTTCACTTCGACGTTGTCGGCCTCGCTCGCGCCATCGGGACAATCGGGCGAAGGAAGATTTGGGATATGTAAGAGAAGATCACGGATCTGCCCGGCAACCTCGTCGACAGCGGCGGCAACTTCACGCTCGCGATCGCCAAGTTCACGACTCTGTTCCTGTAACGCCTCGGCACCGGCAGCATCACCATCACGACGCAGTTGGCCGACCTCTTTGGACAGTCCATTGACCTTTGCCCGCAGATCATCACGCTCAGCAGAGATCTGACGGCTCTTTTCGTCGAGTTCAGCGACCTGAGCGAGGTCGCGCAATGCCCCTTCGTCGCCACGACGGGCCAGCGAAGCACGCACGGCGTCGTAGTCAGAACGGATTCGGCGAACGTCGATCACGGTTCTGAACCGTAGTCGTCGGCCCGGTAGCGTCAGATCGTGGTTTCTCCTGAGTCCCAGCCTGCGATCGAGGTCGCCGATCTCACCATTCGCTACGGCGATCGAATCGCCGTCAACAGCCTGTCGTTTACGGCCATGGCCGGGCAGATCACTGCTCTTCTTGGCCCCAACGGAGCGGGAAAGACCTCGACAGTTGAGACCCTTGAGGGTTATCGCCGACCCACCGCCGGTTCGGTGCGAGTTCTTGGCCTCGACCCCGTCGACGGTCACCGCCAACTCGTCGCTCGCATCGGCGTGATGCTGCAGTCCGGCGGTGTGGCCACCGGAATGCGTCCGGGCGAAGCACTGCGTCTATTCGCGTCGTACTACGACGACCCCATCAACCCCGATGAACTACTTGAACTTGTGGGATTGGCCGATCATCGATCCTCGACCTGGCGCTCAATGTCGGGCGGCGAACAGCAACGCCTCTCACTCGCTCTGGCTCTGGTTGGTCGCCCCGATGTCGCGTTCCTCGATGAACCCACTGCCGGCATCGACCCCGCCGGCCGCCAACTCATCCGCCGCGTCATCGCCGATCTTCGCGATCGCGGTGTGGCCGTGCTGCTCACGACACATGACCTTGAAGAAGCCGAGAAGCTCGCCGATCATGTCGTCATCATCGATCACGGTGTTGTGCTCGCCGATGGCACACCCACCGAACTCATGCGTGCTTCGCAGGGTGACGAGATTCGCTTCGGTGCGCCATCGGGGCTCGATGTTTCATCGCTGGGCCAGCGCATCGGCGCTGTCGTCACCGAAGCATCGCCGGGTGAATACGTCGTCGCTTCTGCGGCGACTCCCTCGATGGTTGCAGCAATCACAGCATGGTTGGCTGAAATGGATTCTCCGCTCGCTGATCTGCGCGCCGGGCGGCAGCGCCTCGAAGACGTTTTCTTGCGGCTCACTGCCGATGCCGACGCGAAAGCGCCCGAACCCACTACCTCTCGTCGACGGAGGTCTCGTCGATGAAAGCTCTGCTTGCCCAGACCCGTTCAGAATTGATGCTCAGCCTTCGCAACGGCGAACAGCTTCTCGTCAACATCGCTATTCCACTTTTGCTGCTCGTGTTCTTCTCCGCCGTCAAAGTGCTACCAATTCCAACTGGGGTCGACAAGCGCATCGACTTTCTTGCGCCGGGCGTCATCGCCTTAGCCGTCATGTCGAATGCGATGGTCGCGCTTGCCATTGGTACTGGTTTTGAACGTCATTACAAAGTCCTTAAGCGACTCGGCGCCACACCACTGGGCCGTGGTCGTTGGGTACTCGCCAAAATCGGCATGGTGAAAATTCTTCTCATCGTGCAGATCGCACTCATCGTTGTTGCCGCGTTCGCTCTTGGCTGGAATCCCGGCGGTACTCCATGGCTGGCCGTTCCTGCTGTCGTTCTCGGCGCATTCGCGTTCGGTGGCATCGGCCTGCTCATGGCAGGCACGTTGCGCGGAACCGTCACGCTGGCTTTGGCCAACGGCCTCTATCTATTGCTGCTGCTGCTCGGCGGAATGATCATTCCATTCAGCGAAATGCCGGGTTTCCTGGGCACCATCG
>JAPLAE010000040.1 GCA_026393455.1 Actinomycetota bacterium | reverse complement strand
CGAGCGGTTATCGCACAGCATTGATCACAAACAACATCAAGGAATTCTCTGATGGCTGGCGGGCAATGATCCCGGTTGAGGACTTGTTCGAGGTCATTGTTGACTCTTCTGCAGTTGGAATCCGTAAGCCAGACCTTCGGATCTATGAGATGACGCTCGAGCAACTTGGGGTCGCTGCCGAGAACGCTGTTTTCCTTGACGACGCTCCGGGCAACATCGTTGCTGCTCGCGCCGCGGGGATGCATGCAATCCTCGTCGAAGACGACCACACCGGTGCGTTTGCCGAACTTGATCGACTGCTCGCCGAGGGCTGACAAGAAGTTTTCGTTGTGCGAGTCGCTATTTAGACGACGGTGAAACACCAACTTCGACTTGAAGAAACGGCCGGTCCGAACGCTGTTTGCCAGTAGGTGGCAATCATGCAGCTCTGTCCTGCGGGAAGTGTTTCGTAGACCTTGCCGGGGCCTGCTTTGAATGTCACCTGATTGGTTTGGGGGACAACGTTGGTCTGATCGAGTGGAAGCGGAATTCCGTTGAGTGTCAGTGAGGCTTCGTAGCCCGGGGCCATATCGATGCCGATGAGATCTTGTTGAAGAATTTTCGCGCCAGGTGTGGGTATGAGCCGTTGGATTCGTCCGCCGTCGAGTTCAGTGGTGTCGGAGGTCCCGAGGCGGGCAACCATGACAACGCACACGGCGACAATCGCAAGTAGGCCGATGTACGCGATGTAGCGCGGCTTGAATCGACGGTTTGGCACGGACGCAACCGGCGTAGCGGTTGTGTTGGAGTTGTTGCTTTCGTTCGACGGAGTAGAAGTGGTCACCGTGAGAGTCTGCCTGCTGCGAGCGCCTCAGCGGTTCTCGGGGGCGACGATTTTCCTAGTGTTCTGCAGTGAGGGTGGCCGAAACCTTGGAGTCCGAGAACTAGCCTTGCCTCGTGTCCAACGCCCGTGGTGCCGACCGCATCGGTCAGGTGCTCGGGGGGCGCTACCGGCTGCTGGCCCCCATCGGCACCGGGGCCTCCGCGACTGTCTACCTGGCCGATGACGTAGTTCTTCGTCGTCGCGTCGCGGTCAAAGTGCTCCACGACGCGCTCGCAAGCGATGCGTCGTTTCTGAAACGGTTCCAAGCAGAAGCCCGTTCAGCGGCCGCGCTGAACCATCCGCACATCATGGCGGTGCACGACTGGGGACAAGGAGAGGTTCCCTACCTCGTCACGGAATTACTCGATGGTGGTTCGCTGCGGGCGATGCTCGATGCCGGCAATTTCCTTGATCTCGCTCAAGCGCGACACGTGGGTGTCGATACTGCACGAGCACTTGATTACGCCCATCGACGCGGCTTTGTGCACCGGGACATCAAGCCAGCGAACCTTTTGTTCGATGACGAAGGAACATTGCGGATCGCCGATTTTGGTCTCGCCCGCGCTCTAGCGGAAGCGGCATGGACCGAACCGGCTGGAGCGATACTCGATGTCTATTCGCTCGGGCTGGTCATCATCGAGTCCGTTACGGGTCGACTGCCGTTTACGGCAGACACGACGCTCGGGACCCTCATGGCTCGTGTCGATCGCGACGTTCCTGTTCCCGATGAACTTGGAGCCCTCGCTCCAGCATTGCGCGCTGCAGGTGTTTCCAACCCGGCGAACCGACCGGATGCCGGTGAGTTCGCCACAATGCTTATGGCCGCAGGCGATCTTGGTTCGGCCGCTCCGTTGCGTTTGGCAGGAACGGTTGTGCTTCAGCCCGATCAACTAGATCCGCGCGAACCCACAACGATCTATGTGCCCGAGCAGATTGTTCTCGGGACGACGGGCACTGTTGCAACCGGTGGCCCCATGTTCACCGATCCCACGATTGCGAGTGAGTCGCTCTTTGAAGGGCAACCACCGAGTCGTGCTGTTGATCGGTCTGAAGCAGCGATGGTCGCGGCGTCGGCTCGTTCGGGCTCTGAACCTCGCCGCCGTGTCTCAGCAAAGGTCATCGCAGGCGTCATTGCGCTGCTCGTTGTGTTGGGTGCGGGGGCCGGGTTCTTCTTGTTGCGAACTCCAAGTCATACCCTCGCCGATTACACATCGATGACTGCATCTGCTGTTCGCGGCGAACTCGAATCCAAGGGATTCAAAGTTGTAGAAGACGGCACGTATTCGGAATCCGTTGCGATTGACACAGTGATTTCCCAGGACCCTGCTGCCGGAACGTCACTTGCCGAAGGAAAGACAGTGACACTGACCGTTTCGCTCGGTCCGCCTCCGGTACCCGTTCCTTCGAATCTGCCGGGAAAGACAATCGATCAGGCATCGGCGGCGTTGGTTGCAGCTGGACTCAAACTTGGAGTTGTCACCGATGCCTTCGATGAAACTGTCGCCAAGGGAATTGTGTTGTCGTTAGCTGATGGTGTTGCTGCGCAAATGCCAAAGGGTTCTGCGATCGGGCTGGTGACGAGCGCAGGACCGAAGCCACGCACGATCCCAGATGTTGTTGGTAAACCAATTGCCGATGTCACCGCTCAACTCGATGCGCTTGGGCTCAAGGTGAGTCGCGTCGACGAGTACTCCGACACTGTCGCCGAAAACATGGTGATTTCAACCTCTCCTGCGTCCGGTCAGAACGCGGCAAAGGGAAGCACCGTCACGGTGACGGTCTCGAAAGGGAAGAAGCCGGTGACCATCCCTGCATCAATTGTGGGGAAGACCATTGCCGATGCGAGTGCGCAACTCACAGCGCTCGGACTCACTGTCAGCGGTGTGACCGGCAATCCAACGAAGAACGTCACGGGGACGACGCCAGCGGTGGGAACGCAGGTCAAGGCGGGTTCGGCCGTGGCACTAGTGACCTCGCCCTAACCGGCACTTCGCAATGCGGCGCCGATACCATCGGCGGTCGTGACGACGACCGATCATCCCGAACTTCCTGAGGGGAACGGCAGCGTCGAGAGTTCGGGTGGTTTCGACGACGCCGACGAACTCGAACTTGGGATTGAGCCACCAGGGGCCGACGAGGTTGTCATGGTGCCGTGGAGTCTTATTCTTCAACGGCGCGTTGCCGGTCGTGTTGACCGGAGTCCGCGCAAAGCGTGGATCATTCTGGCGGCCTCGCTCCTTGGCGTCTTCACTGCAAGTTTTACAATCACCGTTCTCACGGTGTCATTGGCTGACATCGCGCATGATCTTGGATCAACAAAAAGCATTCTCACCTGGGCAGTTACTGGCCCGAGCCTCGCAATGGCGGTATTGGGACCAATCGGCGGAAAGATGTCAGACCGGTACGGGGCTCGACGTGTGTATCTGATCAGCATCATCGGCGTTGCGGTGTTCTCTGGTGCGGCGATTCTGGCGTGGAATGCTTGGGCGCTTATCGCCGCTCGATTTCTCGGTGCATCGCTCGGCGCAGCCGCCGGCCCGGCCGCACTTTCCATGATCAACCGAAGCTTTCCGCCCCAACGACGAGCACAAGCGCTCGGCTATTGGTCGCTTGTTGGAGCAGGTGCTCCGGTTATCGGCGTTGTCGTCGGTGGACCGCTGGTTGATTCATATGGGTGGAGATGGATCTTTATTCTTCAAACACCGATCGCGATCGCGGCGGTGGTAATTGGCTTCCTTGTTTTGCCGCGATCGGCTCGAGGCGATCGCCATCCTTTCGATATCGCTGGATCTGTTCTTCTGGCATTCGGGGTTGGCCTTGTGCTGGTGGCGTTGAACCGAGGCCCTGAAATGGGTTGGACACATCCGCTTGTCCTTGGCGGATTCATTGTCGGGCCGCTACTGCTGGTGTGGTTCGCTCGAGTTGAGAGTCGCATCGAACATCCATTGCTGCCGATGCGCTATTTCCGTCGGCGAAATTTCACCTTTCCAATGATCAATCAATTCTTTACGAACTTCACCTACATGGGCGGATTCATCCTCACTCCGCTTCTTCTGCATGACGTCATCGGCTACAGCACAACAAAAACGGGGCTTGTTTCCATTGCTCGGCCGATTGCCTTTTCTATTGTCGGACCAATAGCGGGCTATCTCGTCATCAAATTTGGCGAACGAACGATTGGCATGTTCGGTTCGGTTGTCTTGGTCGGTTCGATGATGACGCTCGCGATGGTCACGGCAAGTACCGGGATGTGGTGGATCGAAGGAGCGCTTGTTCTCTCGGGGATCGGCATGGGTGCATGCGCGCCGGCCATGATCGCCAGCATTGCGAACTCCGTAGACAAGCGCGATCTGGGTGTTGCGAGCGCGGCGTCGCAAACGGTCAGCCAAATCGGCGTCGTTGCCGGCATGCAGATTTTGCTCACCGTGCAATCGGTGGGAGCTTCGAGTGGGAATGGAACTGATTCCTACGCGGCGGCCTATCACGTAGGCGCGGTGGCGGCTGTTATCGCAGTCGTAGCGGCGTTCTTTGTGCGCCGCACGCGTCACGAAGAAGCACAGGCGTCTGAGCCACTCGCAGTCGCCTGAATAGCCACATCCACTGATCCGGCTGAACTCAGTCGGCAGTGATATCGCGCAGTGCGTCGGCCAGTGCTTGTGCGCTCGGATCTGGAGCTGCCGCCGAAGCCTGCATCGCGAGCATCTTGGACATATCGCCTTCGACTTTGATTCGCCCGCCCATAAATGCTTGCATCGCTGCAGCGGCATCTTGATCGATGAAGATTGCGCGAGCGGTTGCGTAGTCAACAGTGACGGTGAGATCGGGGCTATCAAGGTGGCCATCTTCAATCACGACTTCACCGTCGGTGGTGTCGATATGACCGCTGACATCGGCGGAAAACGGCGTGTCGGTCACTATGAGATTCATGCGAACAGCCACAGGGGCAGCCGTTGAAGGCTTCGCCATGGTGTCTCGTAGCGCTCGTGCTGCGGCCATCCAGTCAGGGCTTAGGAATGCATGGGCGGTTGCCACGTGTCCTCCAAGGGGGTTCTGTCGATGGGTTGACCCTATCCACGCATCGGTAGGCCGAGAGGGGTTGGGCCAGCAGGCATCTACGATGCACACCCATGTCCGCCCGTCTCACTCGCGACAATGTCGCCAAGGTCGCTGATCTCGCTCGGCTTGAACTCACCGACGCCGATCTCGACCGCTACACCGAACAGCTCAGCGCCGTGCTGGATCACGCCGAGGACGTTGCCTCCCTTGACCTCGATGGCGTGCCTCCCACATCGCATCCGCTGCCGCTCGTGAACGTGCTTCGTGCCGACGTCGTTGTCGAGGGTGTTGATCGCGAAGAAGTGCTTTCGCAAGCCCCTTCCGTCGAGGATCGCCGTTTCCGTGTGCCAGCAATTCTTGGGGAGGAACCCTGAGATGAGCGCCATTCCTTCAACTGCGATTGAAATCGCTGCTGCAGTTCGTTCCGGTTCGCTCTCTGCCCGCGAAGTGCTTGACGACCATCTTGCGCGCATCGATGCACGAGACGGAGAAATCAACGCTTTCAATCTTGTGATGGTCGACGAGGCGCGCGCCGCCGCTGCCGCTGTCGACGCTCAGGTGGCTGCCGGTGAAGACCCAGGCCCACTTGCGGGTGTGCCGCTGGCACTGAAAGACAACTTATGCACCCACGGAATTCCGACTACTTGTTCAAGTCGCATTCTCGAAGGCTGGCGTCCGCCCTACGACGCCACCGTTGTGCAGCGTGTGAATGCTGCGGGAGCGATCTCAATTGGTAAGACCAACCTCGATGAATTTGCCATGGGTTCATCGACCGAGAACTCGGCATTTGGACCGACTCGCAACCCTCGTGACACGTCGCGGGTTCCGGGTGGATCTTCGGGAGGCTCAGCAGCAGCAGTCGCGGCGGGATTCGCTCCGATTTCTTTGGGTTCCGATACCGGTGGATCCATCCGCCAACCAGCTGCTCTTTGTGGCGTCGTCGGTGTGAAACCCACCTACGGGTTAGTGAGTCGCTACGGACTCATCGCATTCGCGTCATCGCTTGATCAGATCGGTCCGTTCTCAACCACCGTTGCAGATTCAGCGTTGTTGCTGGAAGCAATCGCTGGCTACGACGGTCGTGATTCAACCTCTATCAACGCACCTTCACCTTCGTTGATCGAATCATTGGGCGAAGGTGTTGATGGACTTCGCATTGGATTCGTCACCGAACTCATGGGCGAGGGCATTGCTCCCGATGTCGCTGCTCGGGTTCGGCAAGCTGCCGACGCGCTTGCTGCTGCTGGTGCTCAGATAGGCGAGGTTTCGGTGCCCGCCGCGGCCTACGGATTGTCGGCGTACTACCTCATCGCACCGGCCGAAGCATCAAGCAACCTCGCTCGGTACGACGGTGTTCGCTACGGAATGCGTGTCGACGCGCCAACAACGGCGGAGATGAACGCAGCGACGCGTACCGCTGGTTTCGGTGACGAAGTTAAACGCCGCATCATGCTGGGGACTTACGCGTTGTCTGCTGGCTATTACGACGCGTATTACGGCAAGGCCCTCAAGGTTCGAACGCTCATCGTTCGCGATTTCGAGCGTGCCTACGCCGACTTCGATCTACTGATCACGCCGACATCACCGACAACGGCTTTCAAGTTTGGCGACAAAACCGCCGATCCGTTGTCGATGTATCTCAATGACATCTGCACGATCCCGACGAATCTCGCTGGGCATCCAGCGATGAGCGTTCCGTTCGGCGGCGGTGCCGATGGCATGCCGGTTGGAGTGCAACTTCTCGCTCCTGCGCTCGGCGAAGCAACGATGTTTCGAGCTGCAGCTGTACTTGAATCCGCAGCACCAGCACTTGATGAGGTGTGGTCATGACGCTTACCCACGAACCCATCGAGGGCGAACACTTCATCGTCGTAAGCGAAACAACAGGCGATGAATGGGAAATCGTCGTTGGTCTCGAGGTTCACTGCGAACTTGCGACAGTCACCAAGTTGTTCTGTGGATGTCCAAACATGTTTGGCGATGAGCCCAACACCAATGTTTGTCCGGTTTGTCTTGGTCTTCCTGGTTCATTGCCGGTGCTGAACGAAAACGTTGTCGAGCTGGCGATGCGCTTGGGTCGAGCTCTTCAGTGTTCGGTTGAGCCATCGGTGTTTGCTCGCAAGAACTACTTCTACCCGGACATGCCCAAGGATTATCAGGTCACTCAGTTCGATCGGCCGATCAATGTCGATGGATGGCTCGACCTTCCCGATGGCACTCGCGTTGGCATCGAACGAGCCCATATCGAAGAAGACACCGGTAAGAACTCCCATGCCGGCGGCAGCGGTCGCATCCACGGTGCTGACTATTCGTTGGTTGATTACAACCGCGCTGGTGTCCCGCTTGTCGAAATTGTTGGTCGTCCGCATATTCGTCATCCAGAGCAGGCCAAGACCTATATCGATGAATTGCGGGCAATTCTTCTGACCACTGGTGCCTCCGACGCCAAGATGGAAGAAGGTTCGCTGCGCGTCGATGCGAACGTTTCAGTCCGACGCGTTGGCGATCCCGAACTCGGCACGCGTTGCGAAGTCAAGAACTTGAACTCTTTGCGTTCGCTCGGGCGTGCCATCGAATACGAAGCACGACGTCAGGTCGATCTTCTCGAATCTGGCGAACGGATCAAACAGGAAACTCGTCACTGGGACGAAGGCGCAGGGCGTACCCGTGCGGGTCGTTCAAAAGAAGAAGCCGAGGATTACCGCTACTTCCAAGAGCCCGATCTTGTTCCTCTTGTTCCAAGCGCCGAATGGATCGCTGCGATCGATGCGGCGATGCCGCCACTTCCTGCCGCTCGGCGTGAAGCTCTGGCTGTTGCGTCCGGACTTGCGGTTACCGAGTCGGGTGTCGTGATTGCAGTGCAGCGCGATCTTGATCAACTCGCACTTGCGACAATCTCTGCAGGAGGAGATGGCAAACGTGTTCTCACCCATGTCGAGCACAATCTTTCTGGCGAAGGCTCGGCGGAACTCGACCCCGCAACGTTTGCGCAACTCGTCGGTTTGGAACTCGGTGGTCAACTCACCGCTACCCAAGCAAAAACCGTCTTGGCGGAAATGCTTGTCTCTGGTCGCGCTCCCGAGGTCATTGCCGCAGAACTTGGGTTCGAAGCAATGGATTCCTCCGAGCTCGAAGGCATTGTTGACGGACTTATCGCAGAGAGCCCCGAGGAGTGGTCAGACTTCTGCACCGGCGACGACAAGAAGCGCGCAAAGTTGCAGGGTTTCTTTACTGGAAAAATAATGAAAGCCACGAAGGGCCAAGCCGACGGTAAAGCGGTTGCCGCACTTCTCGAATCGCGTAGAGCCGAAAGTCTCTGACCCACAGTTTGATGAATGTTGTTCTCTATGTTCTGTTTGTCACGAAGTCCATGGGAGAGAATGTGATGCAATCGAAGAAGAAGCGCGCAGCGCTTTCGGCGTTCTTGATTGCGGGCTTCATGCTCGCCGGTGCCGCTTGTGGCGGTTCGTCGAGCAACTCAGGTTCAGCATCGACGACGACTGCGAAGTCGGGCGGCGGTAGTGGTGGCGATGCAAGTGTCTGCGCCGATCTGTTCAACAAGTCCGAAGAACTCGCTGCGAAGCTGGACGCGCTCGATACCGGCGAAATGTCTGCCGGTGTGTCGTCCATGGTGAAATCGCTTGAATCATTCTCTTCGAGTGTCCCGAGTGAGATTCGCGAAGATTGGAAGACGATCCTCGCCGCCATCAAGACCTACGCCGAGGCAATAGCGGGTATCGATTTCACAAACCTGACTGACCCCACCACAGCGACGAAGTTGGCCAAGGCCGGATCTGTGATGGACGACGCGAAGTACCAAAAAGCGTCCGAGAATCTGGATCAGTGGACCCAGAAGAACTGCCCTAGTTTCAACTTCTGAGCCCGAGGGCTGCCTCGTCCCTTGGTCAGTGGCCGGTCACCCGCCCCTCCTGCGATCGGAAATTGGTCCGAGTTGCCGTTTAGGTCTCCGGGCGGCAAGACTTACCACCCTGTGAGCACGACGGTCCTTACCTCGCTCGTAGTACTCCGCTATCCCACGCCGGCTTCGTCCGTCGCGTGTGCGCCCCCGGCCTCCCACTCGGGAGGCCGTTTACGTTCCGCCCGTTCGATCCGGCCCGATCCCGCCGATGCTCCGGCATCTGGGAGGACATCCATGAAAACCAACGGTGGTGCCGCACTCATCAAGGCTCTCGAACTCGAGGGTGTCGATGTGATCTTTGGTCTGCCCGGGGGAGCGATCCTTCCGGTCTACGACCCGATCATCGATTCGCCGATTCGTCACATCCTTGTTCGTCATGAACAGGGCGCAGGACACATGGCCGAGGGCTATGCGCATGCAACCGGTCGTCCTGGCGTCGCGATGGTCACGAGTGGTCCTGCAGCGACCAACATCATCACGCCACTCGCCGATGCGTACATGGACTCGGTCCCGATGGTTGTCATCACGGGGCAGGTGGGTACTGCCGGCATTGGCACTGATGCATTCCAGGAAGTCGACACGGTCGGCATCACGCGTTCGGTCACGAAGCACCACGAGCTCGTGACAAATGCCGCCGACATCCCGCGCATTGTGCGCGAAGCGTTTCACATTGCGACCACCGGTCGACCCGGTCCAGTGCTTATCGATATTCCGAAAGATCTCGTCGACCCCACCAATCCGAATTCGGCGCTCGATTGGTATTGGCCTGATTCGGTCGATCTCGCGGGCTACAACCCACGACTCGATGGCGACCCTGCGCTCATCGAAGATGCTGCTCGACTGATCAACGCTTCGCAGCGGCCAGTCCTTTACGCCGGCGGTGGCATTCTCAAAGCGCGTGCGGCGGAATCGCTTCTCGCTCTGGCTGAACTTCTTGATATCCCGGTCGTCACCACGCTTATGGCTCGCGGTGCGGTTCCCGATGATCATCCGTTGTGTCTCGGCATGCCGGGAATGCACGGCAACTACACGGCAGTGACTGCAATGCAGGAATCTGATCTCCTCATCGCCCTCGGGTCACGCTTCGATGACCGCGTGACCGGCAAGATCGATGCGTTCGCTTCGCACGCCAAGATCATTCATGTCGATATCGATCCTGCTGAACTTGGCAAGGTTCGTCGTCCCGATGTCGGCATCACTGGTGACTGTCGCCTTGTCATTGATGAATTAATCAAGGCGCTTAAGCAACTCGGCGCGCCGGAAAATCAGCCCGACCGTTCTTCATGGAAGTCAACGATTAGTGGTTGGCAAGAAAAGTTCCCGCTTTCCTACGTGCAGTCCGAGCCGGGCGATCTTCTCAAGCCGCAGTTCGTACTTGAACAACTTCGTGACAACACGCCGGACGATTGCATCGTTGCTTCGGGTGTTGGTCAGCATCAGATGTGGACCGCGCAGTACTGGAAGTTCCAACATCCCTACACCTGGATCAACTCTGGTGGTCTCGGAACAATGGGCTTTGCCGTGCCGGCCGCAATCGGCGCCAAGGTTGGACGTCCTGATCGCATGGTCTGGGCCGTCGACGGCGATGGCTGTTTCCAGATGACCGCGCAGGAACTTGTTACTGCAGCGGCCGAGCGCATTCCCGTGAAGATCGCCATTCTGAACAATGCCTATCTGGGCATGGTCCGTCAGTGGCAGGAAATGTTCTACGAGGAGCGATACAGCGAGGTCTATCTGTCGCCAGATCTTCCCGATTACAAGATGTGGGCCGAAGCGATGGGCTGTGTTGGCATGCGTGTC
Organism: Actinomycetota bacterium; assembly: GCA_026393455.1. Classification (GTDB taxonomy): domain Bacteria; phylum Actinomycetota; class Acidimicrobiia; order Acidimicrobiales; family Acidimicrobilacustridaceae; genus Acidimicrobilacustris. Next base: position 2,436 of record JAPLAE010000040.1, on the reverse strand, counting down.
GAGTCGCCCGAAGACGTGCTTCCGGCCATTCAGCGTGCCAACGAAGTTGATGACCGCCCCGTCGTTATCGATTTCCGCACCGACGCAAGCGAAAAAGTTTTCCCGATGGTTCCCGCAGGTAAGTCCAACTCCGAAATTGTTGTTGGTCCGGAGGGTCTCCGATGAGCCCAGCAACGCGCCATCACATCTTGTCGGTACTCGTCGAGAATAAGCCTGGTGTGCTTGCCCGAGTTTCGGGTTTGTTCGCTCGACGCGGATTCAACATCTTCTCTTTGGCAGTTGCGCCAACTGATGATGCAACGCGTAGTCGCATCACGATCGTGGTCGATGTTGAATCGGCTCCTCTCGAACAGATCACGAAGCAGCTCGACAAGCTCATCAACGTTTTGCAGATCGACGAACTTGCTCCGTCTGACGCGGTTGAACGAGAACTCATGATCGTGACGGTCACCGTTACGCCTGAGTCCAAGCCCGCAGTGCTCTTGCTCACCGACGAATACAGCGGGGCAGTGCTTGACGAGGCCGGTGACCGAATCACCGTTTCTCTTGGCGGCACGCCAGAGGCGCTCGATGCCTTCACCTCTCAGATGGGTACTGCTGTCGTGGCCTACCAGCGAACGGGCCGTATCGCCTTACCTCGCATCACGTCGTAATCCCTGAACTGACCCCGGGAACGTCTCCTTTTCGTTTCGGGCCCCATTCGTCGTAATCTCTCCAACCCGCCCTTCGGGCGATCCGATCCCACTACAGGAGTTCCCGTGGCCACCGTCTATTACGAAGCCGACGCCGACCGTTCATTTATCGCCGACCGCAAGGTCGCCGTCATTGGTTACGGCTCGCAGGGCCATGCCCATGCGCTCAATCTCAAAGACTCCGGCGTCAACGTCGTTGTGGGTTTGCGTGAGGGTTCTTCATCAAAGGCCAAGGCAGAGTCCGAAGGTCTGACCGTTATGACCGTTGCTGATGCCACCAAGTGGGCCGACGTGGTCATGATCCTTCTTCCCGACACCGAACAGAAGTCGGTGTACGACGCCGATATTTCGTCGAACCTTTCTGCAGGCGACGCACTGTTCTTCGCTCACGGTTTCAACATTCGTTTTAATCGCATCGTTCCGCCCGCTGGTGTCGACGTTGTGATGGCCGCGCCGAAGGGTCCAGGCCATCTCGTGCGTCGTACCTACACCGAGGGTGGCGGCGTTCCGTGCCTCATCGCCGTGGAGCAAGACGCAACCGGCAACGCACGCAATGTTGCGCTTGCCTACGCCGATGCAATCGGTGGCACCCGCGCTGGTGTCATCGAAACCACCTTCACCGAAGAAACCGAAACCGATCTGTTCGGCGAACAGGCTGTTCTTTGTGGTGGCGTGACTGCACTCGTACAGGCCGGATTCGAAACTCTCACCGAGGCTGGTTACCAGCCCGAGATGGCGTACTTCGAGTGCTTGCACGAGGTGAAGCTCATCGTTGACCTCATGTACGAAGAGGGCATCAGCGGGATGCGCTACTCAATCTCCGACACTGCCGAGTATGGCGATGTCACCCGTGGCCCGCGAGTCATCACGCCGTCGACGAAGGCCGAGATGAAGAAGATCCTCGCCGAAATCGTTTCTGGTCAGTTCGCCGATGAATGGATCGCCGAATCAGAGTCCGGTCGCAAGAACTTCAACGCCCTGCGAGCAGCTGGCGCTGAACACCCGATCGAGAAGACCGGTAAAGAACTGCGCGCCATGATGCCGTGGATCTCTGCAGGTCGAAAGAGCGTGGCCGAAACTTCAGGCGGCGCTCAGGGCTGATTCATCTTTGGGTGAAGGAACTCGCCGGCTTTGGTCGGCGGCGACGGATTGTTATGAGGCGCCCGAGCGGTGCTGAAGACAGCGGGTGGAGTGCGCGAGGGGCCTTCGGGCCCCTCCGTCGCGTCTGGAGGGCAATGCTGTGGCGACGTCAGATCCGGACGATGTCGAAGCCGAGCCCTTCGATGAAACCACCGTCTTGGGTGATGACGGGAATGGCGTGGGCCATCGCTGTTGCAGCGATCCAGGAATCGTTCACGCTCATCTTCGTCTTTGTATCCCGAAGGGTGATTCGTAATTGAGCCCACGCTTCAGCGACGTTTTCATCGATAGGAAGCGGATTGAGCTCAGACGCGTCGAGGAACGTTGAAAGACGAGCCGAGCGAGTTTGCGCATCGTTAGCTGTGAGGATTCCGAGTCGCAATTCGCCAATGGTGATGATGCTGACGCAACTCGTGGTGGGGGATCGGTCAGTATCGAGTGGTCGGCCTGTCTCGAGTGCAATAAATATCGATGTATCGAGTAGCCCCTGATCTGTATGCATTTCAGTCGAACTCGTCATTGTCGATGAGTTCATCGAACTCGCGAAGCTCATCGAGAAGGCCTGGGTCGGCTTGGCGAAGGTTCTTGAGGAACTTCTCGGTGT
>JAPLAE010000113.1 GCA_026393455.1 Actinomycetota bacterium | reverse complement strand
ATCCCGCACATGGCGTGATAGCGACAAGACCTGCAACCGCACCAGAAGCCGCACCGAGCGTTGTCGGCTTCCCATCCTTGATTCGTTCGAACAGCAACCAACCGATCATTCCGGCCGATGCTGCAAGGAACGTGTTCATAAGCGCTGTTGCGGCGATGCCATTTGCGCCAAGCGCAGAACCAGCATTGAAACCGAACCATCCAAACCACAAAATGCCCGTGCCAAGAAGGGTGAACGGAAGGTTGTGCGGATGCATGCCTTCACGCGGCCAACCCTTGCGCTTACCCAGGACAAGGATCACGGCAAGTGCAGCAGCGCCAGCGTTGATATGAACAACCGCGCCACCAGCAAAGTCGAGTGCACCAAGCTTGGCGAGCCACCCGCCGCCAAACACCCAGTGAGCGACTGGCGCGTACACGAGCACGAGCCACAGCGCGATGAAAATCGCGTAGGCCTTGAACTTGAACCGGTCAGCGGTTGCACCCGTGATGAGTGCCGGGGTGATAACCGCGAAGGTCATCTGATAAGCGCAGAACAACACGAATGGAATCGTGAGAGCGAATGCTTCACTACCGGTGGTCGCGTTGATGTTGTGCATCCAGGCAAAGTCGAAGTTGCCGATGAACCCGCCGTCACCAAAGTTGCCAAACGCCAACGAGAAAGCGATGGTCACCCAAAGGATCGCCATCAGGCCCATGGCGAAGAAGTTCTGCATCAGCATGCCCAGCATATTTTTTGCTCGAACCATGCCGCCGTAGAAGAACGCGAGTCCCGGTGTCATAAAGAGCACCAAGCCTGTTGAGATCAGCATCCACGCGGTATCGCCACTGTCAATCACGAAGAACCCCTTCATCACAGAGACGCCAGTAAGGCGCCATATATGCGAAAGGATCGCGTCAGGTTGTTTCTTGACCGTTCCTCAATTGTTTCGATTCTGTAAACAGAACCTTCCCTTCGCCTGACGCTTACGAAAGCTGCCCGGCCGCCCGGCGTCTCGCCAAGAAAACATGGGCCTTCGCCGCTCCCCAGACCAAGCCAGATTCATGAAGGGCTGGGTCGAGATCACCAAACGAGGCCGGAGTGAGGTCGTAGTCGTCGTCAGGGAACATGGCTTTCGCCGACTCGTCACGAGAAGCCGCCGCAACGCCCAAATCCCGCAAGACCTGCGTGGGCCAGCGAACCGCGCTGCGGAGCAGCTCGAGGGGACCTAGACGCTGCTCATCGATGTCTAAGGCAAGAAGCGCATGCACACGAGGAGCGATCTCGGCGGTGGCTTCGGCCCCCGCTGTTCGAGCCCGCTGACGCAGATTGCCGGTGACCATGACACCGGACTTCTCGCAAACGGTGACGACTGAACGTTCCACCCATGGCCCGATCGCCCGTTCTATGCCATCGGCAAGCACAGCAGCGTAACCAGCAAGGGCTTCGAGGTCAGCGGTTGATGGCCCCGATGGAGCGTCACTCATGAATCGAGCGCAGCGTTCAGGTTGCCCGAACGCAAGCCTTCAAGGTCGAGCGTTACGTAGCAATACCCGCAGGCCGTCACCGCGTCGACAACTTCACCACGTCGTTGGATGAGTGCATCGATTGCCGAGAGCGGAACTTCGATCCGCGCGGTGTCGTCGTAATGGCGCACGCGAAGTTCCCGGAAGCCCAATTCATGAAGAGCAGCTTCGGCGCGTTCAACGCGAGACAACACCGACACCGTGACAGCTGTTCCGTAAGGAACACGCGACGACAAACACGCTGCCGCTGGTTTGTCCCATGTGCGCAGACCAAGTCGCTGCGATGCGTCTCGAACCATTTGTTTGGTGAATCCGGAATCAACGAGTGGAAACTGCGCGCCGCGTTCCGAAGCTGCTCGTTGTCCAGGGCGATGATCGTCAAGATCGTCAAGATTCACACCAAGGATTGCAACAGCACCGTGATCGGCAGCAATCGGTTCAACAACATCCATCAGTGCGGTCTTGCAGTGGAAACAGCGATCGGCATCATTGCGCTGATAATCGAGGCTTTCGAGTTCCGAAGTCTCAACCTCTACCCAGGTGAGATCCCATTCCGAGGCAAGTTCGGCGCAATCTGCATGTTCGCTCGATGCCAGTGATGGCGAAACGGCTGTAACAACCGTGCATCGATCTGCGCCAAGCGTTTCGTTAGCGACAAAGGCGAGAAACGCGGAATCGGCACCCCCGCTAAATGCGACAACCACTGATTCGAGTTCGCGCAGTTCTTCTCGCAATCGATCAATCGCAACAGCAAGTTCGTCGCGTTCTTCGATTGCAGTCATGAATTTCTCAGTCAATGCCGAGTTGCGAAAGAACTTCATCGACTGGGGCAACCATTCCGGTATAGAACGGTCCGAATTCGGCGTATAACGCCGAAGCAGTGTCGAATCGCATTGTGTAGACAACTTCTTTGAGGTCGTCAGGAGCTGTTGCAAACAGCGTCACGCCCCATTCGAAATCATCGAGTCCGGTCGAACCAGTCACTACCTGCACGACACGGCCAGCAAAGGTTCGACCCGATGCGCCGTGTTCGTACATCATTTCTTTGCGATCGTCGTAGGGAAGCGTGAACCAGTTGTTCACATCGCCACGTTGTTTCGACATTGGGTAGAAACACCAGGCCGGCATGTTCTCGGGAGGAAGCACCGGTGTGAGTCGCGCTGAACGCTGCGGCTCTGGAACACCCTGGGCATATTCAGAAAGTTCGGTAAGCGACACATACGAGTCGACAATTTCAAGGCCGGCACTTTGCAACGCCGCCTGCAGACGACGGATTCGCCACATGTCATAACCGAGCGCCATAAACGCCAGATCGGCTTTGTGGCCAAGGATGGCGACGGTCACGACCTGATCGCCTTCGGCTTGCGCCTTTTGGACGGCCGACGAAATGGCCTCGGCATCGGCCAACGGCGTCACCTTGCAGAACAGGTGAACGACGGCCATGCCGATCTTGGGGGAAACGATGTCAGTCACGCTTGAGAGTCTACGGCGCACCCGCAAGGTGCGGATCGGGGCTCAGGAGACCGTCAGAGTTGAGCTATCAGCAGGCGCAAGCGTGACAACGGCGTTGTAGTCAGGCACCCGGGAAGCGCCTTCCCGGTGCTCGGGGCCCGAGGGGATGAGGACATTTCCCTCCGGCCAATACACCTGCAACGAACGCCGAGCCAAACGAGTGACATGGAGATGTCCAGTGAACTCGCCGGTATCCGATCGAAGTGTCACCAAATCGCCGTCGAGAAACCCAAGAGCTGAGGCATCGGCGGAATCGATAAAGATCGCATCGCGGTCAGTTCCGGTGAAGGGGTCACGTTCACTCTGCACCATGGTGTTGAACTGCTTGCCGCGGCGCGTGGACACCGTGAACATGCCTTCGGGAAGATCGATTGTCGGACGCGCCAACACGCTGAAGCGACCACGACCATCGGCGGTTGGGAATTCCCCACCTGAGCAGAGGTGTGGCCCACCCCACTGCACCTGATCGCCTGTTGCGGCGAGTGTTTCGATCCCGGCATAGGCCGGT
>JAPLAE010000015.1 GCA_026393455.1 Actinomycetota bacterium | reverse complement strand
CCCGAGCCCCACCCGCTTCGGTCGCGTCAGAAGCCACGCCAAGAACATCGACTAGGCGATCGAACAATTGACGGAACTCAAGAAAATCGAACAACTGGCGAACTTCGGCCAAGTCGAAGTCGCCGATCTGGAGATCGTTGGGGTCGGCGGTTACGGGTGCGTCGTGCCTCAACGTCATGAGCTCGATATTCATTCGAGCCTTGTCCTCATTCTCGGCCAAGTTCTGGCGGAGTTTCGGTGTGAGTTCGTCGAGATGCTCGTAGATCCCGTCGATACCGCCGTACTGATTGATCAGTTTCGCCGCCGTCTTTTCTCCCACACCGGGAACGCCGGGAAGATTGTCCGAAGGGTCACCACGCAATGCTGCGTAATGCACATAGTCAGTGGGCTTTACGCCCGTGCGCTCGAAGATGCCCGCTTCGTCGTACAACGCGTAATCAGAAACGCCGCGTTTGTTGTACAGAACCTTGATATGGGGATCGTGCACAAGTTGATAACTGTCGCGATCGCCGGTGACGATAATGACATTGTCGCCGCGAGCCTCGGCTGCTGTCGCCAGTGTGGCGATGATGTCGTCGGCTTCGAACCCCACAAGGTCGAGCACAGGAACGTGTAACACCTCGACGACTTCGCGAACAATGCCCATCTGCTGACGAAGCAGATCCGGTGTCGCATCACGATTGCCTTTGTACGTCGAAAGGGCTTCGTGCCGGAACGTTGGCTCGGAGCGATCGAACACCACGGCAAGGTGATCGGGCTTTTGATCGCGCAACAGATTTACGAGCATCGAAGTAAACCCAAACACGGCGTTAGTGACCTGACCCGATGCTGTCGCCATATCGGTGGGCAGGGCGAAGAACGCGCGATAGGTAAGCGAGTTCCCGTCGATCAGCATGAGCGTGGTCATGGATTCTCCGGTTTCAGCGTTCCATCGAGAATTGCGTCGGCAACGGCACGCATCGTGGTGCGGTCACCCATAGCGGTCTTCTGAACAAAGGCGAATGAGTCAGCCTCGGTCAGACCATGGCTGTCCATAAGAATGCCCTTGGCCCGGTCGAGAACTTTGCGCGTCTCGAGTTGCTCTTCAAGTGATTTCGTTTGTTCGGTAAGCGCCCGCAGTTCGCGGAAGCGACCCACTGCGAGTTCAATCGCCGGCACAAGGTCGCTGCGCTGGAATGGTTTCACCAAATAGGCAAGCGCCCCCGAATCACGAGCCTGTTCAACCAAGTCACGCTGACTGAACGCGGTGAGCACCAAAACCGCACATAACTGGTCTGCGGTGATCTGCCGAGCAGCAGTGAGTCCATCGATGCCTGGCATCTTGATATCGAGAATGGCGATCTCGGGCCGGAGCTCACGAACCAACGCAACGGCTTCGTCGCCACGTCCGGTTTCGCCAACGACCTCGTATCCCTCTTCTTCGAGGGTTTCTTTCAGGTCGAGTCGGATGATCGCCTCGTCTTCGGCGATAACGACACGGGTCGGCAACGTTGCAGCCCCTTGAGAGTGGAGGTCCGACCGAGTACGGACCGTCTCGGGATCGTACCGGCTCAGGCGATCACGTCGTTGAGCCGGTCGAGCAATTCGTCCTGCTGCTGCTCAAGACGTCCGATGTCGGTGACGACTTCATCGCGGTGACGACCCATCGCACTGGCATGACGAGCCGCGACTCGGTGCTCGCGCTCGGCGAGTGGCGTCTCAGAGACCAGCGATCGAAGCCGAGCGTCATCGGCCTCATCGGCGAAATGGGCGAATTGTTCATCGACGACGGCCAATTCATTGCGGAGGTCCCGAAGCTGCGCACCGATCTCGATGAGCCGCTTCTCCAACATGGCCCGGGTCATGGCGGCGAAGTGTAGGACCGGACCGCCGGGCAAGCACAGGGGCCCGAAGGACGGAGAGCAAAAAGGGGCTCCGGACAGTTGGTAGCGTGGCGCTCGCACCACTGCGGCGGTGCTGGAATTGGCATACAGGGCGGGCTCAAACCCCGCTGCCCTTCGGGGCTTGAGGGTTCGAGTCCCTCCCGCCGCACAAGATCCCCGTTCGGTCCCGTTGGTCAAGAGAAGATGAAACCGAAGTGACCACCCCCGGGTCAGAGCACTACCGCCACTGTCCCACCAGCGAAAGCCGCCACCGCCACGATGATCGTCTTCACTTTCCCCGGCCAGGGATCCCAGAAGCCCGGCATGGGAGACGCGTGGCGAGACCACCCGTCATGGGAATTGGTCGCCGAGGCATCGAGCGTTCTTGGCCGCGATCTCGAACATCTCCTCCTGCGTACCGAGGCCGAGGAACTCACACGAACCGACAATGCTCAACTGTCGACGTTCCTCACAAGCTTGATCGTTCTCGATGCCGTTGAACGCCTCGGCGTCGAACCGGCTGCGGCGGCTGGACACAGCCTTGGTGAATACACCGCGCTGGTGGCTTCAGGAGCGCTTGCGTTCGACGAAGGCCTCACACTTGTCGCCGAACGCGGTGCGGCCATGCTCGATGCCACCACGGCACGGGTTGGAACGATGGCCGCAGTTCTCGGCCTTGACGACGATGACGTCGAGGCCGCCTGCGCTCGCGTCGACGGCGATGTCTGGGTCGCTAATTACAACGCTCCCGGTCAGGTTGTTATCGCCGGCGATCCGGATGCGATCGCTCGGGCATCGGAAATCGCCAAAGAACTCGGCGCAAAGAAAGTCATGTCAATGGCCGTGAGCGGCGCGTTTCATACGCCGTTTATGGCTCCGGCTCGCGATCGCCTCCGCAGCGCTATAGAAACAGCCGACCTTCGCGACGCCGATCTCCCCGTCTATGCAAATGTCGATGCCCGTGCGCACGTCGGCGCTGAATGGACCGACCTTCTGAATGCACAGCTGTGCAGCCCTGTCCGCTGGCGCCAGATTTTGCACAACCTGGGCGACAACGGAGCCACGGTCTTTGTCGAGCTTGGCCCTGGAAACGTCCTCACCGGTATGGCCAAACGCACGGTCACGGGAACCACCACCCTCTCGGTGTCAACGCCTGACGATCTCGACAAACTCCTCACTGCCCTCGCGTCACCTTCGGAAAGCGTTGCGGTGCACGAAGGCGAACACCTCTTCGCCACCGAGCGCATGGTGGTAAGTCCAGCTGCCGGCGTGTTCACTCCTGCCACCGAACTTTCGCCAGGTTTCGAACTCACACCAGGCACAGTGCTCGGAATGGTCGGAGATCACGAGGTTCGTTCGCCATTTGCAGGCATCCTTGTTGGCGTACTCGCCGTTGAAGGCGAGCGAGTGACAACAAGTCAACCCATTGCTTGGTTGCGCACCGCGTGATCGCCATCACCATGAGGATCCGATGACCACTTCGACCCAACGCGGCGCAACAATCATCGGATGGGGAACAGCGCTCCCTGACCTCATTGTCACGAACGCCGATTTCGAAGCGCGGCTTGACACCACCGACGAATGGATTAGCGAGCGGACCGGCATTCATGAACGGCGTCATGGCGGCACCACCGCAGGACTTGCAGTCGAAGCAGGCCGCAATGCGCTCAACATGGCGGGTCTCACCGGCGACGACATTGACTTCATCCTTCTTGCGACAACCACACCCGATTATCAGATTCCTTCGACTGCCTCGCAGGTCCAAGAAGAACTGGGAATTAACGGCGGGGCCTGCGATGTCAATGCTGCGTGTTCAGGTTTCGTTTACGGACTCGTTCAGGCTCATGGTCTTATTGCCATGGGTCTCAAGCGAATTTTGCTCATCGGCTCCGAAACGCTGGCGAGACTGACCGACCAAGACGATCGGAATACGGCGATTCTCTTTGGTAATGGAGCTGGCGCAGTTGTGCTGGAAGCAGTCGAGGGTGAGGGCCAACTCGTCTCGTTTGACCTCGGCTCAGACGGGACTGCCCGCAAACTCCTTGATGCCCCCATCGGTGGCTACATGAACATGGTGGGGAAGGAAGTGTTCCGCAAAGCGGTCACGGTCATGGTCGACTCCGCGAAGATTTCTATGGCGTCAGCGAATCTCACTACTGACGACATTGCATTGGTCGTCCCCCATCAAGCGAATATTCGCATCATCGAAACCGCTTGTTCGAAACTCGGAATGCCTATGGATCGCGTCGCGATGGTTCTCCACCGAACTGGCAATACCTCGTCGGCTTCAATCCCTCTCGCGTTAGTCGATGCACTCGAAAACGGACGCGTACAACGCGACGACAACGTTCTTCTCGTTGGATTCGGCGCCGGCATGAGTTGGGCCAGCGCCGTCATTCGTTGGACGGGCCACCTTCCGGAGGGAAACAAATGAGTCGAGTTGTTCTCGTAACTGGCGGTAACCGCGGCATTGGCCTTGCCTGCGCAAAAGCGTTCGCCGCTGCTGGTCACAAGGTCGCTATCACTTACCGCGGCGAAGCCCCGGCCGATGCCGGTGATTTTTATTGCGTGCAGTGTGATGTCACCAACACCGAACAGGTCGAGTCGGCATTCACTGACATCGAAGACAAACTCGGGCCTGTTGAAATTCTTGTGTCGAACGCGGGCATGACCATCGACAAACTGGTTTTGCGCATGACCGACGAAGATTTCTCTGATGTCCTTGACGCCAATCTTGTTGGCGGGTTCCGGGCTGCCCGTAGAGCCGTCCCCAAGATGATGCGAGCCCGCTGGGGCCGGATCATTTTTGTCGGCTCTGTGGTCGGCTCAATCGGTCAGGCTGGTCAGGCCAACTACGCCGCGTCGAAGGCTGGACTCATCGGGCTCGCCCGTTCACTGGCCCGCGAATTTGCCTCACGCAATGTGACGGTAAATGTCGTTGCCCCTGGCCCCATCGCTACCGACATGTTCGCTGCCGTTGATGACGCGATGCGTGAATCCATAACCGGCGCCGTTCCCCTTGGCCGAATGGGTCAACCCGATGAAATTGCCGCCGCCGTTTCCTTCCTCGCTTCTGACGAGGCCGGTTACATCACGGGCGCAGTCCTGCCCGTCGATGGCGGTCTCGGCATGGGCGGTTAAAGCCCAAGCAGCACCAAAACCACTGCGACCCCCGACTAGGTTTGTCGCACCGAATACCAAGGAGCCCTCATGAGTGACGATTTCGAAAAGTTCAAGGCCTGTGCTGTTGAGATCCTCGCCGTCTCAGCCGATCAGGTGACCATGGAAGCCAAGTTCTCTGAAGACCTCGATGCCGACAGCCTCGACTTGGTCGAACTGGTGATGAAGCTTGAAGAAGAGTTCGACGTCACCGTCGACGAGTCTGAGCTTGAGAACATCACGACTGTTGGCGAAGCCTACGAACTGGTGATGTCGAAGCGGTGAGCGCCAAGCGTCGGGTTGCGATTACAGGCATCGGCGTCGTCAGCCCATGTGGCATCGGCACCGATGCCTACTGGCAGGGATTGTTGTCGGCCGCCCCCGAAGGGCTTCGCCGTATTGAAAACTTCGATCCAGAGCCCTACTTCGCCAACCCGAAAGAAGCGCGTCGCACCGACCGCTTCGCGCAGTTCGCAATTGCAGCAGCAGACGAAGCCATGACCATGGCCGGCGACGTCGGCGGCGACGCCACTCGCAAGGGTGTGTGGATCGGCACTGGCATCGGCGGACTCACAACTCTTGAAGAGAACGTGCTTGTAAATGAGCACAAGGGAGCACGTCGCGTCAGCCCGTTTATGGTGCCCATGCTCATGGCCAATGCCGCCTCTGCTGCGGTGTCTATGAAATACGGCTGGCAGGGTCCGTGTGAGAACACCTGCACGGCCTGCGCCGCGGGCACACAGTCGATCGGCAACGCCTACCGACTCATTGTGTCGGGCCTTTGCGATGCCATGGTCACCGGTTCCTCAGAATCGGTCATGACCCCCACCTGCGTCGCTGGCTTCACCAACATGACCGCGATGTCTTCGGACAACATGTCGCGCCCATTCGACCGCGACCGCAACGGTTTTGTACTGGCCGAAGGTTCCGGTGTCCTCGTGCTCGAGGAAATGGACTTCGCCATAGCTCGGGGCGGAACTATCCTCGCTGAAGTTCTGGGTGCAGCGTCGAATGCCGACGCCTATCACATCACTGCGCCGTCACCTGGTGTCGTTGGTGCCATCAACTGCATGCGCACCGCCATCGCCGATGCTGGGCTCGTTCCAGCCGATGTCACCTACGTCAATGCGCACGGCACATCAACACCACTCAATGACGCGGCCGAGGCTGCGGCAATCGCTGAGGTCTTCGGCGCAACTCCGCCGGCAGTCACATCGTTCAAGGGCGTGACTGGTCACGCTCTCGGTGGTGCCGGATCGCTCGAAGCAGTGGGCATCGTGCTCGGCATGCAGAAGGGTGCGATCCCTCCGACGGCCGGATATGCGAACGTCGATCCCGAAATTGCCCCCATCGACATCGTCGTGGGCGAAGCTCGTGAGTGGACTCCCGCACCGGTGCTTTCGAACAGTTTCGGTTTCGGTGGCCATAACGGTTGCGTCGTGATCGGCCCACCGCCGGCCTGAGCGGTGCCTCAGTCGAGACTGCCCTCTCGGCGCAACAACCATTCTTTGGCAGGCACTCCCCCGCCGAACTGTCCGACGCCGACGTCGTTCGCGATGACAGTGACAACACCGATCGGGGAATCGATCAGTGCTTTGGCCATTGTTCAGGCGTCGGCGAAGACGAAGAGGAGTTCGGTTTCGGCTGCGGTTTCGCCACCGACATGTGCGCGGCCTGAACCTTTACCGGCACGAGCCGACATACGACCAAGCGTGACTTCGAGTTCGAGAACATCGCCCGGCACAACTTGACGACGGAACCGCGACTTTTCCACGCCACCGAACAACGGCAACTTGCCGGCGAATGCTGGGTCGCTCAACACCGCATAGGCGCCAAGCTGTGCGATCGCTTCGAGCATGAGCACGCCCGGCAATGTGGGACGGCCAGGAAAGTGTCCCGGGAAGAACCATTCGTCGCCGGTGATACGCCATAGACCAGTTGCCGAAGAACCGATCTCGAGCGCGGTCACTTCATCGAGAAGCAAGAACGGTGGCCGATGCGGAAGCACGTCGGCGGGAGCGGGAAAACTCACTTGCCCAGCGCCTTCAGCAGATTGGCAGGAGTGTCTTTCGGACTGACCTTGTACCAGGCCTGCTCGATCTTGCCCTTCTCGTCAATCAGGAACGCTGAGCGAACGATGCCCATGTACTTCTTGCCATACATCGATTTCTCGCCCCATACGCCGAACTTCTCGGCCACCACATGTTCGGGGTCGGACAGCAACGTGAAGCCGAGTTTGTATTTGTCATCGAACTTGGCGAGCTTGACCGGGAGGTCGGGGCTGATGCCGATGACGACCGTGTCGCCGATCTTTTTGGCGATGTCACGAAGCCCGCAACTCTGAGTGGTGCAGCCAGGCGTATCGGCCTTTGGGTAGAAGTACACGAGCACCTTGGTGCCAGCGAAACCGGAAAGCTTCACCTTGGTGTCGGTCTGGTCGGCGAGGGTGAACGCAGGTGCTTTCGTACCGACATCGAGTTGTGTGGTGGCCATGAAGTGAAACTAGCGGGCGCGCATCGTCTCGGACCAAGAACTGCACTGTGGCAAAACGAGAAAGGAGGAGCGCTCTCGCGCTCCTCCTTTCAACTTCTTGAGTCGCAGAAGACTCAGACGCCAGCCTTTGCTGATGCCTTGAGCTTTGCGCCAGCCGACACCTTGGCGGCGTTGGTGGCGGGAACCTGAATGGTTGCACCGGTCTGAGGGTTACGAGCGGTACGAGCCTTGCGGTGGGTCTGTTCGAAGCTGATGAAGCCAGGAAGGGTGAGTTTCTCTCCACCCTTGGCCACAACCTCATGGGCAATCTCTTCGAATGACTTCATTGTCTTCTCGACGTCGGCCTTTGTTTGGCCCGTCCGGTTCGAGATCTCGGCGATAAGTTCGCTCTTGGTCATGACTTCCTCCTGTTGGCCCAGCCTGACGGCCCGGCACGGGTTGACAACCGGGTCGGCCCCCGACTGCCTTCGAACTCGGGCAGGACCGCCCGAT
>JAPLAE010000055.1 GCA_026393455.1 Actinomycetota bacterium | reverse complement strand
TAGGCGTTGACGGTCTCTGCAGCAGCTTCGATGCCACTGCCGAATCGCTTTGAGATAACAAGAGCACTCACAACAACCACAAGTGCTACGCCAGCAACGACGTAACGCATGTTGTTGTGCTGCAACTCGATAATGGCGGGAAGCATCAACAGCGACACAAGGTTCATCACCTTGATGAGCGGGTTGAGTGCCGGGCCGGCGGTGTCCTTGAAAGGGTCACCAACGGTGTCACCGATGACAGCAGCTTTGTGGGTTTCTGAGCCCTTGCCGCCTTCATTGCCATCTTCGATGTACTTCTTTGCGTTGTCCCATGCGCCACCGGCGTTGGACAAGAAGTTGGCCATGAGCTGACCCGTCACGATCGCTGCGGCAAGAAATGCGCCGAGTGCGAGGTAGCCGATACCGAAACCGATAATGACTGGCGTGAGCACAGCGAGAAGTGCCGGAGTGGCAAGTTCACGAAGTGATGCACGGGTGCAAATGTCGATGACGGGTCCGTAGTCGGGACGCTCGGTGTAGTCCATGATTCCGGGTTTCTCACGGAACTGTCGACGAACTTCTTCGACAACTGTTCCGGCTGTGCGAGACACCGCACGGATCGCAAGAGACGAGAACAAGAACGCAACGGAACCACCGATGAGAAGACCAATGAAAGTCTTGGGGTCAGCGACGTTGATGTTGACAAGGCTTGTGAGCGTTCCGTTGAGTTCGCGGAATGCGACGTCGACGACATCGGAGGTCGCACGCACGATGGTCTCGGAGTACGAGGCGAACAGCGCGACTGCAGCGATGACAGCAGAGCCGATTGCGAAGCCTTTGGTGACAGCCTTTGTGGTGTTACCAACGGCGTCGAGCCCGACCATGATGCGCTCGGGTTCACCTTCGAATTCGCCAGCCATTTCCGCAATGCCAGCAGCATTGTCAGCAACGGGACCGAAGGTGTCTTCGGCCACGATGATGCCAGTGGTTGCGAGCATGCCAATGCCGGTAAGGGCAATGAGGTACAGCGAGAATGCAATGTTGCCGCCACCGAGGACGAGTGCAGCGCCAATGGCGACTGCAATCGCGATGAGGGCCCACACTGCTGATTCAAGGCCAAGTGAAATACCTTCGAGCACCGTTGTGGCCGGGCCAGTGCGTGCTGCCTTGGCGATGTCCTGGACGGGCTTGGTCTTTGTGGACGTGAAGTACTGCGTGATCTTTGAAGCAACAAAGCCGAGAACAACACCAGTAACGATGGCGCCGAACAAACGAGCGCCAGGCTGCGAGATGGTCGAGCCCTTTGGGTTGCCGATGTAGAAGAAGGCAACAAGACCAGCGCCGATGATGGCGATGATCTGCGCAGTGTAAATGCCGCGGTTGATGGCTTTCAGTGCATCGTTACCGTCGCTCGGACGGCCCTTCACGACGAAGATGCCGATCATTGAAGCAACAAGACCGATGGCCACTACGGCCAGCGGGAAGATGAGCCCCTTCACAGCAACGCCGCCACCCGTGATGATGGTGACACCGTCGACGGGGTTGATCTTGGTGACGCCAAGGCCGATGGCCTGGAATGCCGACACACCGAGAATGATCGACGCCACGAGCGTGACAGCGAAGGACTCGAAAAGATCGGCTGCCATACCGGCGCAGTCGCCCACGTTGTCGCCCACGTTGTCGGCAATGGTGGCCGGGTTACGGGGGTCGTCTTCGGGGATTCCGGCTTCAACCTTGCCGACGAGGTCGGCGCCAACGTCAGCGGCCTTGGTGAAGATGCCGCCACCCACGCGCAGGAAGAGAGCGAGGAGCGAGCCACCGAAACCGAAACCAATGAGAATCGAGGTTGAGGTGTTCTGGAACAGCATCACGATGACAACGGCACCGAGAAGTCCGAGACCAGCGGTGAGCAGACCAGCAACGCCGCCGGTGCGGAAGGCAACCTTGAGTGCAGCGTTGAAGTCACTGCGCTTGGCTGCTGCCGCGGTGCGGACATTGCCGCGAACGGCAAGCCACATACCGAAGAAGCCGATGGCCGCAGAGAAGAGGCAACCCATGATGAACGCTGCGGTGCGGAAAATGCCCGACTGCAGGAATGTCATGACCTCAGCGCCGCCAATGATGCTCTTTCCGTCCTTTTCGAGGATCGGCATCTTGTTGATGGCGGTGGAGGTGAGGAACACCACGACGGCAAGTGGGATGACGATCATGCCGATGGTGCGGAACTGACGCTTCAAGTAGGCGAGTGCACCTTCTTGAATCGCGCCAGCGATCTCCTGCATCTTTTCGGTGCCTTGATCCTGTTTGAGCACGCCGCGCATGAGCACGACGCCAAGGACGAGGGCGAACACTGCAACGGCGGCGGCAAAAATCAGCCATCCCCATTCAGTGCTGGTAAGCGTGAAGGCTTGATAGCCACCTTCGGCGGCGAGAACCTGGGTCATCTGGTCCATCCTGGTGAGGGTTCCGTGGGATTCGGAACGGGCAAAAAACGCGCACGGGACCGGCCCGTGCGAGGCCAGAACAGTACCGCGGTCGGGTCCTCAGGCTTGAAATGGTGGGTTTCAGGCCGATCAAAGGGCTGGGAAGGGCGCCAGAGAGTGCGAACATAGGCCGGTGACTTCGCCCGATGGCTCCCATGACCATGGCCATTCCCATGGGGTCTCGGTTCGGGCTGGAGCTCGCCACACCGGTCGATTGTGGGCAGTGGTGGCGATCCTCGCCGTGTTCTTGGTGGTCGAAGTGGTTGGAGCGTTGGCGACGAACTCGCTTTCGTTGTTCTCCGATGCCGGACACATGCTCACCGACCTTGTTGGAATCGGGATGGCATTGGCTGCGATCCATGTCGCGAACCGACGGGTTCAACAGTCACATCGCACGTTTGGTTTATACCGACTCGAAATTCTCGCGGCGCTTGCCAATGCGGTCTTGTTGTTTGCCGTTGGTCTTTATGTGTTGTGGGAAGCGATTGACCGTCTCAGACACCCTGAGTCAGTGCACAGCGGCGAGATGTTGGTCATCGCTATTGCTGGAGCCATTGCCAACGTCGTGTGCTTCCTTCTGCTCCGGAAAGGAGCAAACGAAAGTCTGAATGTTCGAGGTGCCTATCTTGAAGTGCTGGCCGATCTCCTCACAAGCGTTGGGGTGATTATTGCTGCGATCGTCATTGCGGTGACGAACTGGGAATGGGTCGATCCTGTTATCGGTGCTGGTATCGGACTGTTTATTTTTCCGAGAACATGGAAGTTGGGCGCGCAGGCGCTACGAGTTCTTGTTGAAGCAGCTCCTCCCCACCTTGATGTCGAAGAAGTTCGGGCCGATCTCGCAGCGGTCGACGGAGTGCTAAGCGTTCATGACTTGCACGTCTGGACGCTTACGTCGGAGATGGACATGGCCACGGCTCATCTTGTGGTTGCCGATGAATCCGAAGTTCATGGCGTCTTAGATCAAGCTCGCGAAGTGTTACGAGTGAACTATCACATTGATCATTCGACTCTGCAGGTCGAACCCGCATCGCACACTGGGTGCGATGACATCGATTGGTAGTTGTTTCGATCGGTGACTTACTGGTCGCCGATTGCGTACAACTGACCGCCGCGGGCAGCGACGTAAATGCGACCTTTGTAAACGGCTGGCGTCGATTCGATACAGCCACTCAGTTTTAACGTCCACTTCAGCGGCGGATCGATGCGCGGGTTCGAGACGTCGTAGGCGTTCAGGTTTCCTTGGCAGTCGCCTTCGATGAGCGTCTTGTCGACCACAACTGGCGATTGCCAGGTCTGTGAGCCAAGGCTTTTTTCCCAAACGACAGCACCGGTTGCCATGTCGGCAGCGATGACGCGTCCGCCGTTGGTGGCGAAGTACACAACGCCATCACCGAGTGCGGGAGTCGCCCAAACCCCTGATTTCCCTGAGGAAACTTGATCTTTGAGCGACCACACCAGCGGGTTGTCAGGTTTTGATGGGTCAAGTTTCATCATCTGTCCGACCTGCTTGGAACGATCGTTATGGCGTTCCCATTCGGAACCGACGTAGAGCATTCCTTGTTTGTCGATCGTGATCGTTGCGTCGGTATCGTCGCCGGTCCAAAAGCGGAATACCCGTGTTGCTGGTTGACCTTGTTTGATGCCTGAGATGTCCCAGCCTTGTACGAGGCCCGCAGAATTCGCGAAGTAGAGCGTGTTGCCCGAGATTGCGACGGAGTTTTCAATCGAGAACTGGTGGTCACTGATCAGACCCCAAAGTTCTTGATCCCAGCCGGGGGCGTGGAACACAACTTGCGGATCGATCTGCACTTTTCCGGCGGCGTCATAATGCCGATTGAGTTTCACGATGTAGAAGTTGGAGTTTTCGCCACCTTCAAACATGTAGTCATCGATGATGAGAGCTGAACCGTCCCAATCGTCGTTCCAAACTTGTTGTACGCCGAAATCTTTTGCGTTCAATTTCCAAAGGACTTCGGCCTTCGGGCCACGGTCGGTGGCAACGATGTAGAAATTGTTGTCGCGCGAACCCTTGTAGGAAAGCGGGAATCCGTCAGGGTCAGTTGTCATCGATCCTTTGGCAAGGTCACCGGTTTTAAAAGGCTCAATGAGGTTGTCGCCGGTTGCCGCATCAACCCAGTGGAGGCTGTAGTCGTAACCGCCAAATGAAACAATGGTTTTTCCATCACGTTCGTAGACGTTTGGATTTCCCGTCCAACCGTCGCCACACCAGGTGGAGGTAGTGGCGCCATCGGTGGAAACACCACACATTCCGCCACTCTTTGGATACGACCAGAGGACGTGAGGATTACTGGGGACGGGTCCCACTCCGTACCAGCTTCGTGTCGGGTTGCCGCGGAAGGTGAGGTAACCAACGGTCTTGGTGTCGGGAGCTTCTTGTGACGACAACGGATCGACCCAACCGTTATAGGGGGGACGTGTTGTCGTCGTGGTTCCCTTGGCAGTGGTGTTTGGCGATTCGGAGGATGCGCTGTCGGCATTGTTTGACTTCGAATCAGATCCCCTCGTGACCGCGACGAGTCCAAGGACGATGACTGCTACTGCGGCGACTGCAAGAGCAAAAACTCTCCATGGAGTCTTCGGAACCGGCTTGGCGTGCTTCATGGCGATACCCGATTCAGATCATGGGTGAACGACAGCTGATTAGCCGGCGCTGCCTTCGGCTACCAGTCGTTCGAGCACGAGTTCGGGGTTGTCGGCCTCGAGGCGCTCAAGCCAAAACTGGCTTTCGAATAGCGCCATGAGCGTACCGTCGGCTTTCTCAAGGATCCGGACACCCCGCATTCCTTGCAATTTCGAACCGCTTTCCCGATCGGTTCGGCGGGCCACCTTGTAATTGGTGGGCGAAAGCTCAACAGGAGCGCCGAATTCGTTTTCCAGGCGGTAAACGGCGACATCGAACTGCATCGGGCCGACTGCGGCGAGTACGGGTGCAGAATCGCCTTGATCGACATCGCGCAGAACCTGCACGACGCCTTCCTCGTCGAGTTGGGCGATCCCTCGGCGGAACTGTTTGTAGCGGCCGGTGTCCTTGACCCGAGCAACGGAAAAGTACTCGGGAGCGAAACTTGGGATGGCGGGAAACTCAACCGGTTTCTCGAGCCAGAGAGTGTCTCCTACGCGCACATCGGTTGCGTTTACGAGGCCGACAACGTCGCCAGGGAACGCCTCATCGATTGTTTCTCGTTCTGAACCGAATACCTGATGGGCGTATTTCGTTGCGAATGGTTTTCCGGTGCTCCCGTGAGTAATCACCATGCCGCGCTCAAATTTTCCAGAACAGACGCGCATGAACGCAATGCGATCTCGATGTGATGGATCCATATTCGCTTGAACCTTGAAGACGAAACCCGAGAACGGATCATCGAGTTCACGGATTGCGCCCTGTGCGTCGGGACGAGAACTCGGAGATGGAACGAGGTCGATGATCGCATCGAGAAGTTTGCGAACACCAAAGTTTGTGAGTGCAGACCCAAAGAATGTGGGCGTGGATTGTGCACCCACAAACAGTTCAACGTCGAGGTCGGCGCCAACCTCATCGAGCAATGTGATTCCATCGAGTGCCGCTTGCCACGCATCGCCTTCGTCGACTGCAGCCTGCGCTGGATCGACAATCTCTTCAGGAGCTTCGGTTGCTCCGCGCGCAACGCGAGTGAAGCGCGTGAAAAGCCCGTCTCGGCGATCGATGACTCCGCGGAAATCTCCGGCGATACCGACTGGCCATGTCACCGGCGTAACGACAAGACCGATCTGTTTTTCGATCTGGTCGATGAGTTCAAGCGGGTCAAGCCCGGGACGATCCCATTTATTAATGAAGGTGAGAAGTGGCAAGTCGCGCTGACGGCATACATCAAACAGTTTGAGTGTTTGTGGCTCGATGCCTTTGGCGGCGTCGAGCACCATCACTGCGGCGTCGGCGGCAGCAAGTACGCGATAGGTATCTTCGGAGAAGTCGCGATGGCCAGGGGTGTCGAGCAGATTGATGACGCAATCTCGATAGGGAAATTGCAACACCGTTGAAGTGATGGAGATCCCACGCTGCTGTTCGAGTGCCATCCAATCGGAGGTTGCAGAACGTCGACCCGAGCGAGCTTTGACGGCGCCGGCTTCGCTGCTGAGCGCTCCGCCATAGAGAAGGAACTTCTCGGTCAACGTCGTTTTGCCCGCATCAGGATGGCTGATGATGGCGAACGTACGGCGGCGCGAGGCCTCGGCAGATGGAGTTGGCATTGGTCGGAGGGTAGCGGTCAGTGGGCCGAGTTCGAACAGGAGGGACAAACGCCGATGAGATCGAGGCGGTGATGTTCGATGCGAAAACCGTGACTTTCCGCGACGGCGGAGGAGAACGATGTGACGTCTTCTTCCAGTTCGTCTGGGACATCGATGTCGATGACTGATCCGCAACTTTCACAGATGAGGTGGTGATGATGGCCGGTGAGGTCCTCGGCGAGTTCGTAGCGCGAGGTGTCGTCCGCCGTAACCAGCCGTCTCACGACTCCGGCGTCTTCGAGGACCGAAAGGTTTCGGTAGGCAGAACTTTGTGCCATGCCCGGAGCAACTTCGATGAGTTCCAGCACTGTGACGGGGCGATCTGCTGTGCTGAGCGCGTCGATGAGCACGCGTCGATTCGCGGTGTAGCGCTGTCCATCTCGACGGAGTCGCTCGTCGGCGGTGTCGTGCACGTCGATCTGTTTCGGATGCATGGTCGTTCAAGTCTACGGGGATTACGAATACAAGCGATGGGTGCGGGGGACCTAGGCTCGCCGGCGTGCCGAGTACTAATGAGACGCGTGAGTTCCCGGGGGCGAAGGCGCCTGAGCGCACCGGTTCCATCAATAGCAGCGGGCTACGCCTAGCGCTGAACGAATGGGGCGATCCCGACGCTCCTGTTCTCGCGATGGTGCACGGAGGGTTTGACTTTTCGCGCACATTCGATGTGTTTGCTCCGATGATCGCTGAAGCCGGATGGCGAGTAGTTGCGTGGGACGCACGCGGCCATGGCGATTCTGATCATGCGCATATGTATGGATGGTCCGCTGACGTTCGCGACCACCTCGCGGCGATCCAGTCGATCTCAAGCGAGCCGATCGTGTTGCTCGGTCATTCCAAGGGTGGCGGTCAACTTCTCGATCTTTTGGATGGCCGACCATCGCTCGCAAAAGCCTTTGTGAATCTCGACGGACTTCCTTCGCAGTTTTCGTCGCCTGATGTGAATGATCGCGAACGGCGCCGCATGCGTCGCGCGGATTTGGCATCTGGCCTTGACCGTCGTCGACGTCGGAATGAACTTTCGCGACGGCCAGACACGATCGAAGGTTTGGCGGAACGACGTCAACCAATGAATCCGCGTTTGTCGCGCGAATGGCTTGAGTACCTCGTCACCGTGGGCGCCCGTCACGATGATGAGGGTTGGCGATGGAAGATCGATCCGGTGCTGCATCTCGGTGGGTTTGGCCCGTGGCGTCCCGGATGGTCGCTCGATCACCTCGCTGCTTTAGAGATGCCATTCCTTGGCGTTCTTTCTGGCGTACAAGACGACCCGATGGGTTGGAAGAGTCGCCACAGTGATATCGAACCGTTTCTTCCTCCCGGTGGGCGACTTGAATACTTCGACGACATCGGACATTTCTTGCACATCGAACAAACGCGAGTCATCGCTGACCTTGTTCTTGAATTTTTGGAGCCACTCCGATGACGCGTGCAACGGAGTTTTTGGTTAACGGTTCGCTTCGACTTGCGCTGCACACACTGGCGGAAGGCGAAGGGCGTCCATTGCTCTTGCTCCATGGTCTTGGTGAACAGTCGCCGATGTCTCGGCCTGACTGGACCTCGGCATGGAATGGCCCGGTCCTCGCTCTCGATTTCACCGGACACGGTGAGTCAGATGTTCCCGTGAGCGGCGGGTACACCCCTGAAGGCTTGATGTCCGATGTCGACGCGGTGCTCGCTCAACGAGGCCCCGTCACCATTGTTGGCCGTGGGTTTGGAGCGTGGGTTGGACTCTTAGTTGCGGGAGCACGTACATCGCTCGTTCAAGGTGTTGTGCTTTTCGATGGGAGCGGTGTCGTCGGTGGCGGTTCACAGCCCCCCACTCCGTATGTGAATGTTCTTCCTGCTTCAGGAACGACGAAACCTGATCCGTATGCGCTTCTCGAACTCAGCCGCGATCCACGGCCGCCCGATTACGCGCTCGATTACGTGCGCTTTGTGCTCGAGGATTCCGAAATTGAAAATCCAATTGTGGTGAGCGCTCGTATCCGACCAGATTGGCTTGCTGCAGTTGCTGCCGACATCGGTGTGATTGAACTGCCCTTGGACCAGGCAATCGAATCGTTCACCTAAACATCGAGTTGCTTAGAAGTCCCGAGTTCCGACATAAATGGCGAGTTCTTCAAGCGCGTCGCTGGCCTCGGTGGTGATGTCGATCATTTCAAGAGTGTTGATCGCTTGAACCGTGAGTTGACTGATACTCAATTCGATCTCCGCGAGTGCGCCGGTGTCGGTGAAGACGGACTGAATCTCGAGGATTTCATCGTGGCTGAGGTCGAGGGAACCAATTCGTTTGAGAATTTGAAGTTGTGGGGGTGTTGCGCTCTCGAGAGCGATAGCCAATAGAGGAGTCGGTTTTCTTTCTCGCAGATCGTCGCCTACAGGTTTGCCCGTGCGCGCGCTGTCACCGAATGTTCCGAGGATGTCATCGCGCAATTGAAATGCTTCACCCAGTGGCTCGCCGTAACGAGAAAGTGGTTCCTCAAGTTCATCGAGTCGACCAGCTAATGCCGCGCCAACATGCATCGGGCGTTCGATCGTGTATTTGCCGGATTTGTAGCGGACAATTCGGCGGGCCGTCTGCAGGTCAACGCCACCTCGAGCGGCACCAAGGACGTCGAGGAACTGTCCAATATTCAGTTCGATCTTCAATTCATTCCAAACCTCGAACGCAGCGGTCGGTGCGTTCGACATGAGGCGATCGGCGTAGACCTCGGCGAGGTCCCCGACAAGGATTGCGATGCCCTCACCGAATCGCCGTGCCTCGCCGCTCCATGCGCTTTCTTGATGGTCGGCATCAAAGGTGACATGCACCGTTGACTCGCCCCGACGAGTAGAAGACCCATCCATGACATCGTCGTGAATCAGCGCAAACGCGTGGAGCATCTCAAAGGCTGCCCCTGCATCGATCACGCCGCTGTCTCCAGGGGCGCCGCCGGCGCCGACGAATGCCCAGTGGCAGAACGCAGGTCGTAAACGTTTTCCGCCATCAAGTACGAATCGAGTCAATACATCGAGCGGCGCCGCAAGGTCGGCATCGATTGCGACCCATCGGGCGCGTTCGGCCTCGAGAATCGAACGAAGACGAGCTTCAACGGGAGCGGCAACCGTGGTGATTGCCGCGGGCACTGCGGTGGGAGTCGAACCGGTCACTCGTCGTCGACGTCAGCGTCGAGTGCATCGAGGTCGGCGACGATGCGCGTGACCTCGACTTGAGCGTTTTCGAGGCGACCGCGGCACAGTTCAATCAGGTCAGCAGCACGACGAACCTGTTCGGCGAGTCGATCGACGTCGACATCGTCTGCTTCGAGCTCGGTGAGTATGGCTTCTAGCTCGGTGACGGCCTCGGCGTAGCCAAGGGAATCAGCAGAGTCTTTCTTCGCGGCCATTGGATCTCTCAATCAGTTGCGGTTGCGGTGCTGGTGATGGTGCCATCGGAAACGGTTGTGACAAGAGTGTCACCTGGAGACACATCGGCGCGTCGGCGAACGACGGTACCTCTCTCGGTGCGAGTAATTGACCAGCCGCGCGCCAAAGTCCGAACGGGATCGACGGCGCTGAGACGAGCCGCAAAGATTTCGAGGCTCTGCTTTTCTGACTTCATCGTGGAATCGAGGGATCGATTGAGGCGCGAGGTCGTACTAGAGAGCCGATGTCGCTCCACGGTGAGCCGGGTTCGAGCTCCGAGGGCGGCGTGGCGGGCGGAGCGGGCGAGCCGTTCGCGTTCAACGTCAAGAGTTGTGGACACGATTTCAGCGATGTCACCCCAGGCGGTTTCTCCACGAGTGACAACTTCCATGGCAATGTCGACGAGAGCTTCTGCGCATGCCGTTGGAGTCTTGTTCGCACAATAGGCCACGACATCGGCGACGCTTGTATCGATTTCGTGTCCGATGCCAGTAAAGACGGGGATCGATGAGGTTGCGATTGCACGCGCAACAACCTCGTGGTCAAAGATCGCAAGATCAAGACGAGAGCCACCTCCGCGGACCAGAGCGATGACGTCGACCTTGTTGCGCTGTGCGGCGCGGAGAGCAGCAGCGATGGTGCGTTCGGCGCCGGCACCTTGAACTTTTGAGTCGATGAACTCAACTCTCCAAGGGAGACGGCTTTCAACGAGCGAATGCATGAAGTCGGCCTGTGCCGCGCTTTCATCGGCAGTAATGAGAGCGATGTGCAACGGCATTGGTGCAAGAGCAATCGAACGATTGCGATCGATGAGGTTCTCGGCACGCAGCACCGAAAGAACGCGCTCGCGTTCAGACTCAAGTGCTTCGAGCGTGAAGGCAGGATCGATATCCTGCATCGACAACTGAAGACGGCCACCTGCTAGCCACAATTCAAGCGGTCCACGGATACGAACCTTGACGCCTTCTTCCAGACGAACTGTTCCGGCGCTTTGAAGTTTTTGTTCGACCTTTGGTCGGGCGCGACTCCAAAGAGCGACAGGCACTTTGGCGGTGACCGCTCCCTTCTCATCGCGATCTACGAGATCGAAGTAGAAGTGGCCGCGGGATTCACGAGCGCCAGAGATTTCGCCGTCGACCCAAACCGCTCCACCCAGCCTCGCCTTGATGGCATCAGCAGTCGCAGTCATCAGTTCAGTAACCGTGTAATTCACGCCACTCATAGGCGGCACCGTAGCGGGCGTTTGCACTTCTAGAGTCGTGTCATGAGAACTCTTAGCTCTAGGCGTTCGATTTACCTAGGACTGTGCATGGCTGTCATCGTTTGCGGGACGATGACGATTGCGTCATGCGGGTCCTCGCACTCGTCTTCGTCAGCGGCAGGCGGATCCACGTCGGTCGCGTCGCTGGTTCCTTCAGCAGCATCATCGATTCCTCCAGCGCCGTCATCGGTTGTTCCGGCCCCATCGTCGATTCCGGGGAATGTTCAGGCTCCGTGTGCCGCTTTGAAGGCAGCGTTACCGGTCAGCGACCTTCAGCCGAAGAACTCAGGTAACTGGACCGCGGAACGTCAGAGGATTCAAACCGACGCAGCGAGTGACGCCGCGCTGTTTTCGGCCGCTTCGAAAGGTGTTCCAACTACTGTTGTGACCGCGCTTGAGACACTCAAGGTGTATTCGACATGGATAGGTACGACTGTTGCAGATTCGGCGACATACGAAGCAGCGATGAAAGCAATTAAGGCGTATCCCGATTCGGCGACGGCCACTCTGGCAATGGCAAACGTCGACACATGGAGACGTACGAACTGCTGAGGATTACTCCTGAACGAGTTCGATCAGTGTGCCGAGTGCGTCCTTGGGGTGAATGAACGCAACAGTTGTTCCGCGTGAACCAGGGCGAGGAGCATCGTCGAGAACCCGGAAGCCTTGGGCCTTGACGGCATCAAGTGCTTCGGCGCAATTCGCTACGCGATAACCGACATGATGAATGCCCGGGCCACCGCGAGTGTTGAGCCACTTCGCGACGGTTGAATCTTCGCGAGTGGGCGTGAGAAGTTGTACGTAGCTTTCGGCGACCTTGAGAAGCGCT
>JAPLAE010000083.1 GCA_026393455.1 Actinomycetota bacterium | reverse complement strand
GCCATGGAAACTATGGATATCGACGACGTCTGGGTTCAGGCCGGCATGCATCACGTGATGCTCCGAACCATCGGGCGTAAGTCCGGAAATGAACACAAAATTGCCCTTCCCTACTGGCGTGATCCCGAAGGCGTCCGCATTGTTGTCGCTTCATATGCCGGACACGAAAAGCATCCGGCATGGTTCCTCAACCTTCGTGACCGAGCCGCAAATCCCGAGGTCTATATCAAGGTCCAGGACGGCGAGTTCTGGTCAGTTCCCGACATCCTTGACGGCGGCCCCGAACACGACCGCATCTGGGAGCTCCTGTGCGACGATCGTGCGTGGTACCGCGACTATCAGAAGAAGTGCGACCGCACGATCCCGCTAGTTCGACTTCCAGAAACCCGTTCGGTCTGAATCTCAAACTGAACAAGCACTCCTGACAGAGCTGTCAGTCACAACCTTCAGGACCGCAGACCTCGCCCTCGATGACAAGTTCGAGGGCGGGTTCGCGCTCGGACCACACACGTTCGAGCACTTCACGCAACACCTCGGGGGGCTGAGCTCCGGCAACGGCAAGGCGACGGTCGAACACGAAGAACGGAACTCCGCTCACCTGCATCGATACTGCTGTCGCTTCATCGATCCGTACTTCATCAGCAAACGCTTCGGTTCGAAGCACTGCAGCAACCTCGTCGGCATCTAGGCCTGCATCGATAGCCAACCGCTCAACAACTTCGGGAAGCCCAATGGCTTCACCTTCAGAGAGATACCCCCGCAGGAACCGTTCTTTTACTTCCGTTTGGAGACCTCGGGAAGCGCCCAAGTGAATTAATCGATGGGCATCAAATGTGTTGCCTGGTTGCACGATGTCGAATCGAAACTCCACGCCACACTCAACTCCAGTGGCCGTCATTCGGTCGACCATGACTTGAGCTTCATCGTCGGCCACGCCGTACTTCTTGGCCAACATCCCGACGTAGTTTCCGGACCGAGCCACAGGGGCAGCCGGATCAAGTTCGTAGCTGTGCCAAACAATTTCGACATTGTCAGAATGTTCAAAGTCTTCGAGCGCCGCTTCAAGATTCGCTTTGCCGATGGCACACCACGGACAAACGACATCAGACCAAATATCGACTCTCAAGGTTTCAGTAACTGTGCTCATGGATCTCCAGACGTGTTGTGCTCGAGCGTATCGGCGACCCGTCTAGCGTTCGACGAGTAGCGGCCCTTGATCGAGTCAAACGGCTAGGTTGAGCAGTTACCAAGGGGACGGAAACATGGAAGACGGCACCACGCCGCCCGAGTCTGACGAGCGCGAGCATCCCCTCACTCGGGCGATGATCCTGCTGTTCCTGCTGACTGCGCTCATGTCGCTTGGTTACGGCAGTGTCTTCACCCTTCTCGCTGACATTCGAGACAAATTCGGCTTCACTGATGGCCAGGTGGGATTGATTGCGTTCGCTGGGCTCTTCACCGGCGTACTAAGTCAACTCTTTCTCGCCCGTTATTCCGATCGCGGCTACGCCGTCATCATGATGCGGGTCGGAATCGCTACCGCCGCATTCGGAATGCTTTGGATGGTTTTTGCGACGTCGCTCTGGCAATGGATCGCCGCGCGACTTCTGCTTGGCTTGGGCTCAGGAATGGTTGGCCCCGCGATTCGACGAGTGATCATCGCCCGCGATCCTCAACGAGTCGGAGCGAATCTCGGACGGCAAACCGCGTTCGATGTAGCCGGATTCGTTCTCGGTCCTGCGCTTGCCGCTGGTCTGGCGCAACTCTTCGGGCTTCGAGCGCCATTCATTGTGCTCACTGTGGTCTACGTGCTTGCGGTTTTCTTGGTTGGAAAGGTCACGACCGCTGCGGATGCAGCTGCCTCCGAGATCTCGACGGCAAAACGTTTTTCACTTATTCGGCTTCCAGCAATGCAATCAGCGCTCTTTGCTGCAATCGCGTTCTATCTAACGATTGGAATGTTCGAAGCCCTCTGGTCAATTCTTCTTCGTGACCAGGGTGCGGCGACATGGCTCATCGGAGTCACTCTGAGCCTGTTCACAATCCCAATGATTGTCTTCGCCCCTAAGGGTGGCGCCTTGGCCCAGCGAATTGGTCCGATACGAGTAGTGACCGTAAGCATCACCGTCGCGGCCATCGCAACCGGCCTCTACGGGTTTGTGCCCTTGTGGTTTCTCATCGTCATTTCTGGCTTCCACGCAATCGCCGATGCATACACAATGCCGGCGAACCAAGTTGCTGTCGCTGTTTCGACTCCCCCCGATCAACTTGCCGCGGGCCAGGGTCTCCTCGGAGCGACCGGTCTTGCGATTGCCGCAGCATCTGCGCTTATAGGTTCCGCGGTCTACGACGTATATGGTCGAGGTTCAATCTTTGCTGGCACCGCAGTCCTCATGATGGTTTGCCTCGGACTCGCGCGTTGGCGTTGGAACGCGCAGCCCGCACTGCACGACATCACGGGTTAGCGTCACGCATCGGGCTCGAGAACATAGGACTTGTTGCCGGCAGGGTCCACCGGGATATCGCCCGCAATCGTGATCCGTTCATGACAACGATGCATGCCCTTGGGGATGTCCATGGGAACGATATGCGCGGTTGCTCGATTGTCCCAGAAGGCGATGCTGCCCGGCTCCCACCGGAAGCGGACAGTGAACTCTTGGCGCTGTAGATGCTCGTAGAGCATCGCAAGAATGTGCTTACTCTCGCGACGCGACAACTCAACGATGTAGTCGGTGAAGTTAGGTTCGACGAAAATAACCTTCTCGCCAGTTTCGGGATGCACTCGAACGACCGGGTGCACCGCGCGCAGTGGCTTTGACATAAACGCCTTCGCGATCTCGCCCGGCATTTCGCCGCGATCGATCGGGAGCGCATTGTGGTTCACTGCGTGGAGGCCGTCGATGAAGACCTTGATCTCGGGCGAGAGATAGTTGTACGCCATCGCAAGGTTTGACCACTGCGTATCGCCACCATACGGAGGAACGACGACTGCACGAAGAATCGATCCCATCGGCGGCGCTTCAATAAATTTCACATCGGTGTGCCAACGACTTTCGATACGGGGACCGCTAGCACCCTTCTTCTCTTTCACACCTGCGGTGCCTTGTTGATTATCGAGCAGCAAGATCTCAGGGTAATCAGGAAACGACGGCGGGAACGTGGGATGACCCGGAAGTGGATCGCCAAAGGCGCGCGCAAGTGCGAGGTGCTGATCGCGATCAATGAACTGATCACGAAAGAACACAACCTTCCACTGCAACAGGGCGGCACGAATCTCGGCAGCCACTTCAGCCTCAATAGGCTTTGTTAGATCGACACCAAAAATCTCTGCGCCGGTGTAGCCCGTCATCGGACGAATATCGAGTCCGAGTTCCGTCGCGTTCGTCGTGCGCTGCCCCATGAGTCCCCCTTGATTGACAAGACCAACGTTAGAGCAACTTGGTGCCGCCGCCGAATCTAAATAGGTGCCACGGACTTGACCACAAGGGGTGCTCTACTTTGCCAGTCCCCTTTCTCTGCATCCGGAGCTCGAATGACCCCCCGGTTCACACCCTCCCGACTCATCTCGGCCATCGTCCTAACTCTCACCATCCTGCTTGCCCTCGCGTCCTGCGGTGGCACCTCTTCGAAGGTCATCGAAACGACGACGAGTGAATCAACGACAACGACCACCGCTGCGCCAACAACGACTACCACCGTCGACCCTGGGACCCTTCCCCAGACTGACGAGAAGCCGACGGGAACCGGAGCGGAATTCGAGAACCGCATGAAGGTGCTGGCCAACGCGATTATCACCAACACCCCCGATACCGCAGTCTCGGCGTTCTTTCCTGTCTCTGCCTATAAGCAAACGAAAAAGAACACTGATCCGGCCGCGGATTGGAAAAATCGCCTCATTGCCAACTTCAAGGTTGACGTTGCCGACGCAAATAAAAAGCTCGGCACCAACGCGAAGACCGCTGTGTTCACGGGTGTAACAGTTCCAGCGACCGCCGTATGGGTGAAACCCGGCGAGGAATACAACGTTGGGCCGTACTGGCGCGTTTTCAAGGCGCTGATGAACTTCACCGTCGATGGAAAGAACGTGCAGATTCCAATTGAGTCAATGATTTCGTGGCGTGGTCAGTGGTACGTCGTGCATCTCGGAACTATCCGCTAACCAAACCGGCTGGCGCAGCGATCAGCCAGTGGTCTTTTTTCGGTACTTCTCCATATGTTCGCGAACGTCAGGCGCATAATTCAAAAGATTTTGATTTCGCGCTTCGAGCGCGATTGCACTCGTGAGACTGCTGGCTTCGGCGTTATGCCACAGCACTTCTTTGGTTGTGCGGAGGCCGCTCGCGGTGTACTCCGCCATGCCACGCGCATAGCTAAGAGCCAGTTCTTCAAGTTCGCTGTCGGCAATGACTCTCGATACCAGACCCATACGCAATGCTTCTGCAGCATCGATGTCGCGGCCGGTGAGAATCAGATCGAACGCGTTGGCATTGCCGATAAGCCGCGGTAACAAGTAGGTGATTCCGATATCGGTTCCGGAAAGACCAGTGCGGATAAATGCTGAGCAGAACTTTGCCGAGTCGGAAGCCACGCGAATGTCGGCGGCACACGCCAAAGCCAGTCCGCCACCAAACGCCGGTCCGTTCACTGCTGCGATAATTACCTGAGGAAGATCCCGCATTCGCACCGTCAGGTTCGACATGAATGTTTGCGCGTCAACTCCGGCGGGCATATGGCGATGCTCGCCAGGTTTTGGAGGTGTACCGAAATCTTTCAAGTCGAGACCGGCACAAAACGCTCTCCCGGCACCGGTAAAAATCACGACCTTGCAGTCGACGTCAGAAGCGATCGAATCGAAGGTGTCGTGAAGTTCGGTGACGAGTTCAAATGAAATGGCGTTGAGTCGATCGGGGCGGTTGAGACGAACCACAGTGATATGCGGTTCGGGTTTGGTCACTTCAACCAGTGCGCTCATTTCGGTATATCTGTCCAAGGGACGTCGGTATCGACGCGAACGTCACCCGGAAGTCCCAGTACACGCTCACCAAGAATGTTGCGCATGATCTCCGATGTGCCGCCTTCGATCGTGTTGGCTCTCGAACGCAGGAAGCGACCTGATCGTGTTTGCATTGCTCCCGATGAACGAGTCATCGGATATCCGGGTTCGTGCAACATTCCTGCAGCACCTTCGAGGTCGACAATGGCCGACGCAACGCGCTTTGAAAATTCAGCTGAGGCCAGCTTTCCAACCGAACCTTCTGGGCCGGGATTACCACCGACAGCGGACTGTTTGGCTCGTGCATTCGTAAGCCGAACGATTTCCGCATCGATCCAGAGTGACATCACCCGGTCGCGCCAGATCTCGTGCTCAACCGGCGAAAGTTGCGACTTTCGAACTGCCCACAACTTCATAAGTTCGTTGATCGGGCCAGAACCTCGCGGCGCGGGACCGCCGGCAAGGGCAACGCGCTCGTTCATGAGCGTGGTGATCGCCACACGCCAGCCATCACCCTCGTCGCCAAGGCGCAAGGAATCGTGAATGCGCACGTCGGTCAGGAAGACCTCATTGAATTCGGCTTCACCTGTCATTTGGTAGAGCGGACGAACATCGACGCCGGGGGCGTGCATGTCCAGAACGAAATAGCTGAGACCTTTGTGCTTTGGAACATCTGGATTCGTTCGAGTCAGGAGCATTCCGTAATTAGACGTATGCGCCAACGTCGTCCAAACCTTCTGACCGTTGACGACCCATTCATCGCCATCACGCACTGCGCGACTCGGAATACCGGCGACATCGGAGCCGTGGGTAGGTTCTGAAAACAGCTGGCACCACACATCTTCACCAGTGAAGATTTTTCGGATGTGCTTCTGTTTCAATTCATCGCTGCCATAAGCCAGAACGGTTGGCGCGCCCATTCCGATGCCGATGGGGTTGATGCGCAGGTCTTCATAGTTCACGCCGTGTGAGCGAAGCACCGCATCGATTACGGCCTGCTGACCACGGTTGCCGTCAAGACCGCCGTACTCCTCGGGGAAATGCACCATCGCCAAACCAGCGTCGTACTGCTTGGCCCGAAACGCGAACTGATCGTCAAGGAGGTCGCGGTTTCCTCAACCAGTTCTTCAGTGCGCTTCGCCAGATCCTGATCTTCGTACATGCATCCTCATAGATGTTCGGGAAAGTGTTTCAGCAAGTTCAAACCCCGGGCTCGCCCACCTGCTGCAGGCCTCCATCGTGTCACCCAAACTGCGGCTCAACCAGCCAAAGGGCCAAATCAATCGCCTTGTTCAGACCTCGAGAACGAATCCTCCGTCGACGATGACTTGAAAGCGTTCGTTTGGCGAGAGTCATCCTCTTGCGTCTGTTTTCCAGGCTTGGTCGTGGTCGTGGTCGGCTTCATCGTCGTGGTCGGCTTCGTGGTCGTGGTCGGCCTTGATACCGCTGAACTCGTCGTACTTGGCACCGAGGCTCCACCCGGAGCCGAGCTGCTGGCCCCAGGGTCAACCGAAACGGTGGGAGTACCCGAGGAGTTCCCCGGGGGCGATCCCCCAATGGTTCCTCTTCCGTTCGTTGAACTGCTCGCCGGATTCTGCTGCTGCTCGACCTTCTTTTGGGCCGGGTTCGGAAGATCAATACCGACCACATGCACGACATCAGCCACAATTTGCTGGACCGGATCGGGAAGATCGCCAACCGCAGCGACAGCCATCAACGCACCAGCGCCACTCATCGTGAGCCATCCGATCAGTCCGATTGAGGCCAAAGTGCCAAAGATGCGACGTCCGACGCGCACAAGTACAGGCGACCCCGACTCAGCGCTGACTTTTGCCATCTCGGGCAAACGTTCCATGAGAGTGCTCGACGGAGTAGAGAAGGATTCATCGGCTGACCGCTGCATGCGGTCGCGGAGTTTCCGCTTAGAGATCATGATTCGACCGTCGATTCCGCTACTTCATTAGACAAGAGCTCACGCAATCGCTTTGAGCACCTGTGAAGAGCAACCCGTGTCGCAACTTCAGATTTATCAGTGACGCCCGCAATTTCCTTCATACTTAATTCAAGAACGAAACGAAGATGCAGCAGCGATCGCTGTTCGTCTGTCAGTTGATTCATGGCCGCTTCAAGATCCGGGTCACCTGATGTCGCAAAGGAATCGGCACCCGTTTGCGTTCGGTCATGCCTTTCAGTGAACTCGGTCTCTGGTCGACGATCGCGACGACGATGATCGTCGACAATCCGTGCATGGGCGATTGAAAAGACCCACGAACGAAACTGACTATGTGATCCCGAGAAACTGCCCACACTGCGTGCAACCGTTTCAAGGACTGTTCCTGTTACATCATCCGGATCTGAAACCCCCATACGACGCGCGTACCCAGCGATTTGGCCAGAAAATTCCTTGAAGAACCATGCCCATGCATCGCTATTACCGCCCTTTAGTTGCGCAATACTCGGACGAGAAGTCATAAGTGAATCGCATTCACTAGCGGTTGTGCTTCTGCAACGTTTTCCCGGTAGTCAAGTTACTACGATCGATGCATCCCATGCGGTCTGAATCAGATGGAATGAGAACACCCAAATGAGCGTCGAAGTCCTTCACCGCATTCAGTTCGCTCTCACCATCTCGTTCCATTTCATCTTTCCGCCACTCTCGCTTGGTGTCGGCCTGATCCTCGTCATTTTCGGGATCAAGTCGGTTCGGACCAAGGACCCAAAGTGGCGCCAGCTCTCAATGTTCTGGGTGAAGATTTACGGGCTGATCTTTTCCATGGGAATTGCCACAGGGATCGTGCAGGAATTCGAGTTCGGCACGAACTGGTCGCAGTATTCGCGGTTCGTTGGCAATATCTTCGGAAGCCTTTTGGCCGCCGAGGGAATCTTCGCTTTCATGCTCGAAGGCGGTTTTCTTGGTCTCATGCTTTTTGGTGGCACTCGCCTTGGAAACCGTATGTGGCTCTTCGCCACAACGATGGTGGTCGTTGGAGCGACGTTCAGCGCTACCTGGATCGTCATGGCGAACTCTTGGATGCAGACTCCACAAGGATTTGAGATCAAAGACGTCGGTCAGGGCCCTCAAGCGTTCATGACGAGTTTTTACGACGTCGTCTTCACTCCCTCCTTTCTCCCCCGAGTCCTCCACGTGATCGCCGCGTGCTGGATGGTTGGTTCTTCGCTCGTTCTCAGCGTCGGCGCGTTCTACCTTTTGAAAAAGCGACACGTGGAACTAGCGAAAACAATGATCCGCGTTGCACTTCCTGTATTCACCGTGGTCGCACTACTTCAGGTCGCAGTGTTTGGCGCAAACCAAGCAACTGAAGTGGCAAAAAACCAACCCGCGAAGTTGGCGGCGATGGAAGGCCTTTACCAGAGCGAATCATGCGCCCCCATGTATCTCCTGGGATGGACAGACGCCAACGCGCAAACGACAACCGGAATCCATATTCCTTGCCTGTTGAGTTTCCTCACTGACAAAAGTTTCGACGCGACGGTGACGGGCCTCGAAGCAACTCCGCACGACGAGTGGCCAGCAGTCAACCTTGTCTTTCAGGTGTACCACCTGATGATCAATCTCGGAATGTTGTTCATCCTGATTGGTTTGGTTGCGTGCGGATTCTGGATCTGGAAACGCAAGAT